>NZ_JAGPYR010000016.1:0-132816 GCF_020312125.1 Pseudomonas sp. P135 | reverse complement strand
AGAGTACATTGAGTATTACAATCACTCACGCATAAAACTGAAGCTTAACGGCCTGAGTCCTGTGGAATACAGAATGCAGGCCGCCAAGGCCGCCAAGGCAGCGTGGGTGGATAATTGTCCAACCTTCGGGGGTCACACCACTCCAGCGTGGGAATGCAGTTCGTGACGCTCTGCGTCACACGGCGGTTCTGCGATATCAGTGATGTTTGTTTCTGGCTCAAGTCACCTTTTCGCCCCTCGGCGACCTACTTTGATGGGGCCAAAGTAGGCAAACCCCCTCGCTCCTGTTTCCGGCCCGACTTCGTCGGGTTCCTTCGCCCTGACACTGATCCGGGGGTCGCCGCAACGGACCATCCATGGTCCGGTGCGGCTAGCCTGGCGTCCTGCCAGGCTACCCCCGGATCAGCGCCAGGCCTCAGCCGTCACTTACGTCGCACTCTGCGTCGTCAGTACCATCGTGGTTGAAAAGAACTTTTGCGGCAGTGGCTGCGGGTAAGGCATGAGATTGTTTTGGCTATCGTGCCGACGCTCCGCGTCGGCATGCCGTTCGTGACGCTCTGCGTCACAAATCTTTCAGTCTGGCGAGACGGTAGGCCTAACCAACTCTGGCGAAACGGCCTACGCTCACTTTAAAGTGTTCGGACATTAGCATCGCTTGCAGTCCCACAGTCATGAAGCAGTTGCCGGAAGGGGCTTTCGATGGGTAGAAAACTCGATGCGTGCCTGAGCGCGATCAATGAGGTGGTGCTGGGCAAGGAGGCGCAGGTACGCCTGGCGATGACGTGTCTGGTCGGCGGCGGGCATTTGCTGATCGAGGACTTGCCGGGGATGGGCAAGACTACCCTCAGTCATGCGCTGGCGAAAATTCTTGGTCTGAGTTATCAGCGCATTCAGTTCACCTCTGACTTGCTGCCAGGTGACATCCTGGGGACCTCGGTATTTGATCGGGACAGTGGGCAGTTCACCTTTCATCCGGGGCCGATTTTCGCTGAGCTGGTGCTCGCCGACGAGATCAACCGCGCCACGCCCAAGAGCCAGAGCGCGTTGCTGGAAGCGATGGAAGAAGGGCAGGTGTCGATCGAAGGCGCGACGCGTCTGTTGCCCGATCCATTCTTTGTGATCGCGACCCAGAACCCGTTCAGCTCCGGCGGCACTTTTGCCTTGCCCGAGTCGCAACTGGACAGGTTCATGATGCGCATTTCCATGGGCTACCCGGCCAGAGCCGCAGAGAAAGCCCTGCTGCTGGGCGAGTCGCGCCGCGAGCTGTTGCCGCGTCTGCAACCGATTCTGGATCACGCCCTGCTTGGCCAGCTCCAGGCGCAGGCGCGGCAGGTGCGTGCCAGTGATGCCTTGGTTGATTATGTCCTGCGACTGGTCGAGGCGACGCGCAGCCAGCCGCAGTTCGCCTACGGACTTTCACCCAGGGCGAGCCTGGCGATTCTGGCCGCAGCACGGGCCTGGGCGATGTTACTGGGCCGTGAGTATGTGATTCCCGAGGACGTGCAGGCGGTGCTGCCATCGGTGATCGGCCACCGGCTGCGTGAACGCAGCGATCCGACCGGACACGGCGGCGGTGCGCTGGTGCAGTGGCTGTTGCGCGAGGTGCCCGTGCTTTGATCGAACCGCTCAAACCGCTCTGGCAACGCTGGCTGTCGAGGCGAATTCCTCCAGCGTCACGCATTACCCTCGACCACCGGCGCATTTTCATCATGCCGACACGCACCGGCATGATTTACGCGCTAGTGCTGGTGCTCATGCTGCTGGTGGCGATCAATTACCAGAACAGTCTGGCCTACGGGTTGACCTTTCTATTGCTGTCGATAGGCGTGCTGGCCATCCTGCACACCTACCGCAACATCAGCGGTCTGGTTCTGAGTGCGGGCGTGGCGCGTTCGGTATTCGTCGGCGAACCGGTGCAATTGCGCCTGCGCCTGGAAAGTGCCGGTCAGGCTCACCATGCACTGGGGTTGGGCTGGAGCGCGACAGCGTTGCAGTCAGGCGACGTGTTGCCCCGTGGGCTGACCGACCTGGAGCTGACGCTACCCGCCGAAAAGCGTGGCTGGCTGCATGCACCAAGGCTGCGCATCGAGAGCGTGTTTCCGCTGGGTATCTTTCGTGCCTGGAGCTGGCTCGATCTGGAGCAGAGCGCCTTGATCTATCCTCGACCCTTGTCCGGGACCCTGCCGTTGCTCAAGGGCGTGCAGCCGCATGCCGAGGACGATGGCCATGCCACCCAGGGGGCCGGTGTCGATGATTATCAGGGCCTGCGCAGCTACCAGCCGGGCGACAATCGCAGTCGCCTGCACTGGAAGGCGTATTCACGCGGGCAGGGGCTGTTGATCAAGGACTTCACCGACCTCAGTGGCCATGACCTGTGCCTGGACTTCATGGCACTGGGCGGGGATATCGAGGAGCGCCTGTCGCGCCTGTGTTATTGGGTGCTGGAGCTGTCGCAGCGGCACCAGCCGTTTGCCCTGCGGTTACCGGGCTTTCTGTCAGCGGTGGACAGCGGTGATGCACACCGCGAAGTCTGCCTGCGCGCCCTTGCGCTGTACGGCCATCGCTCATGAACGACAAGGTCAAGGCAGTTCCCGCCGCGCCCATTCCGCGTGTCAGCCTGACCTGGCTGCTGGTGGCGCAGGCACTGGTGGTGTTGCCGTTCGCGTTGCATGTCCCGATGTCGATCATGATCCTCTGGCTGGGCTGCACGGTGTGGCGCGTTCAAGCGTTCCGCATGCGCGTGCGCTTGCCTGGCACCTGGGTCAAGTCCGGGCTGCTGGTGGGCACCGCCGGTGGCGTTTATCTGGCGCGCGGCAGCCTGGTCGGGCTGGATGCCGGGGCTGCGTTACTGGTGGCTGCATTCGTTCTGAAAATGCTGGAAATGAACAATCGCCGTGACGCGCGGGTGCTGATTTTCCTTGGCTTCTTTTGCGTGGCGGTCGGCTATCTGTTCGAAGACAACCTGCTGTGGGCGCTCTTCAGTCTGCTGCCGGTCAGCGCGCTGCTGGCTGCGTTGATCGGCCTGCAACACACGGACCTGGCCGGCAGGTCGGCCGACACGCTCAAGCTGGCATTCAAACTGATGGCGCAGGCACTGCCGTTGATGCTCCTGCTGTTTCTGTTCTTCCCGCGTCTGGACCCGCTCTGGTCGCTGCCGCAGCCGAGCAACAAAGGCGTCACCGGTCTGTCGGACAACATGGCACCCGGCGACATGGCGGAGCTGAGCAAATCGCCCGCGCTGGTGTTCCGCGCCAGTTTCGAAGGGCCGATCCCGGCGCGCAATCAGCTGTATTGGCGCGGTCTGACCCTTGAGCAGTTCGATGGGCGTCGCTGGTCGCAGTCGGCCCGCGCCCAGACCGTACAGATTGCGCAGTGGGAGAAACGCGGTGAGCCGCTGGCCTACAGCGTTGTCATGGAAGCCAGCGGCCGGCCCTGGCTGCCCAGCCTCGATGTGGCAGAAACCACGTTGCCGGACGTGCGGCAGATGAGCGACTTCCGCCTGCAGCGCAGACGCTCCGTCGAGCAGTCGCTGCTCTACGCCGTCAACTCATGGCCACAGAGCGTCCGTGATCCGCTGTCCAGCGAGCAGATCCAGCGTCAGGACCTGCAGTTGCCTGCCAAGGGCAATGATCAGGCGCGGCAATGGGCCGATGAACTGCGCCGCCGCTACACCACACCGGACGCCATGGTCGCGGCGCTGCTCGGTTACTTCAGCGATCAGCCGTTTCACTACACCCTCAAGCCGGTGCCATTGGGCAATGACAGCATCGATGAATTCCTGTTTGCCAGTCGTCAGGGGTTTTGCGCCCACTATGCCGGTGCCATGACCTTTGTCCTGCGCGCGGCAGGCATTCCGGCGCGCGTGGTGGCCGGGTATCAGGGCGGCGAACTGAACCCCGACGGGCAGTACCTGACTGTTCGCCAGTTCGACGCGCATGCCTGGGTGGAATACTGGCAGCCGGGCGTGGGCTGGCGCAGCGTCGACCCGACTGCAGCCGTGGCGCCGCAACGTATCGAGCAAGGTCTGGAGCAGGCGCTGGCGGCGGACGAAGCGTTTCTGCAGGACTCGCCCTATTCAGCGTTACGCTACCGCAACGTGCCTTGGGTCAACGCCCTGCGCCTCAGTTGGGATAACCTCAATTACGGCTGGCAGCGCTGGGTGCTGGGCTATCAGGGACAACAGCAGTTACAAATTCTCGGTCGCTGGTTTTCAGGCTTCCAGGCGCCGGTTTTTGTCCTGGGAAGCCTGTTTTCACTGGGCCTGGTCGCGTTATGGCTGTTCAAACCCTGGCAACGCGAAAGCGACTCGCAACTGCGCGTGTTCAACGCATTTGAACGCTTGCTCGCCCGCCATGGTCTGCGTCGTATGCCGGGTGAAGGCGCTGACGCATTCTGCCGCAGGGCGGTGCTCTACTTTCCGCAGCATGCCGAGGCCATTGAAGGTTTCATCCGCGAATTTCAAGCGCAGCGCTACGCTGGGCGGCTGGCTTCGGCAAGCCGCTTGAGGCAGGCACTGAGCACGCTGCGCCGTGGTTTGCCATGGAGGTTGTCAGCCGTCAGGGACAGGCATTCATGAATCAGTTTGTCGAAGGGGAATTGCATGTCTTCAATGGTGGATCATCTGGTCGCCGAAGTGCTGGCGCTGGATGTCAAATTGCTCGCGTGTCAGGCACGTCTTGCCGTTTCGACTGACAGCGAAGCGCTGCACGATTTACGTACCACGGTGCGCCGTCTGCGCAGCGTACTGCGGCCCCTGCGGGAAAACCCGAGTGCGGCAGAGCTGGAAGAGGCGGCCAGGGCGGTCGGCCAACTGACCACGCCGCTGCGTGACATGCAGGTGCTCGCCGGGTTTCTTGAAGAGCAGGGTTTGAACGAGGCTGCATTCACACGCAACCGTTACCTGGAAAGCGCCTGCCCAAAGGTCGCCAGCTCGCCCGAGTTGACCCGCCTGCTCAAGCTGATTGACCGGTTCCCGGAAATGCTGCGCCTGCAACAGCGCCAGGGCATGTTGCGTGGCTTGCGCAAGACCATCGAAAAGCGCATGGACAAGCAATGGCACAAGTTGCGTGTGGCCATCGCCGAGCCCGGTCATGACCGTCATGACCTGCGCCTGCTGATCAAGCGCGTACGTTACGCTGCCGAAGCCTATCCGCAACTCAGCCACCAGCCGAAAAACATGCAGGCGCGGCTCAAGTCCGCACAAGGCGAACTGGGCGACTGGCACGATCATCTGCAATGGCTGGCGCAGGCGGCAGAGCAACCGGATCTGGCTCCCTGCGTGCCGGGCTGGCAGATCGGCATAGTAGGCGCCGAGCGCAAGGCCGAAGCATCGCTCAAACGCTTGGCCAAAGCCTGTTTCTGATCCTGTGATTTGTCGAGAGGCAGGTCATTCAGGCCGCAAAAATGGCTATTATGCGGCCTGTCGTTAACTAAGAGGATGGTTATCATCCATCCACTTGTGTGTTGACGTGTGGAGTGAGCATGACCTTTTCTGAACTGATCGATGCGCTGCGTCGCGATCCGCGCTCTGTCACGATCCCTGCCGAATGGTCTCAAGGGCGTGCCTGCTTCGGCGGGCTGATGGCTGCGCTGACCTACGAAGCGATGCGTGCAGAGGTGCCGGAAGGGCGGCCGGTTCGTTCGTTGGCGATCACCTTTGTCGGGCCGGCCGCGCCCGGTGTGCCGATTGCTTTCGAGGTCGACACCCTGCGCCATGGCAAGGCAGTCAGTCAGGTGCTGGGACGCGCCATGCAGAACGGTCAGGTCATGACCCTGATACAAGGCAGCTTCGGTGCCCCTCGGGAATCGATGATCACCGTTGCCGCAGAGGCCGCGCCGGTCCTTAAACCGGTTGATCAATGTCCGGAGCTGCCGTTCGCCAGCGGCGTGATGCCTGATTACCTGCGCTTCATGGACATTCGCTGGGCGTTGGGCGGCATGCCATTCAGTAATACCCGATCACCGGCGATTGGCGGCTACGTGCGCTTTCGCGATACGCCGCACGCCACGCCCATGAGCGAAGCGCACATTCTGGCGCTGGTGGACACCTGGCCTCCTGCGGTACTGCCGCACCTGGACAAACCGGCCCCCGGCAGCTCACTGACCTGAACCATTGAGTTCGTCCAGCCCCAGCCGTCGCTCGATACCCTGCAGTGGTGCAGCTACCGCGCAGTCATCGAGCATGCCCGCGATGGCTATGGCCATACCGCCGCGGCATTGTGGAGCCCCGACGGCGAGCTGATCGCAATCAGCCGCCAGACGGTTACCGTATTTGGCTGACCGGCAACCGGATCAAGGTTTGCGAGCGGCCCGGGCGGCGTCCTGGCGCTGAAACCCCAGCGCCGCCACCAGGCCGATCACGCCGATGGCAACCGATGAAAGGCTTTCGGAAAACAGGCCGTTGAGGATCAGCAGGGCCGCCAGAATGAACAGCGGCACGGCGATCAGGTACAGAGCCAGACTGGCCGAGTGCTCCTGACTGTCGTTGCTGTCACGCCATTGATTCAACTGCAGATCGGAAAGTGGCTTGTTCATGATGCGGTCCTCTTCAGGCAACGCGTAAAGCGTCGTTCAATGCCTGAAGGATAGGCCCGCGCGCAGAGGGCTGACGAGTCAAGCCTGTCTATCGCGGCGATAGCCTGTTACAGCTTGAGCTGGCCAATGGCGGCATTCAGTTCGCCTGCCAGCGTAGCCAGCTCGTCACTGGTGCTGGCCGAGTCAACCGTCTGGATCACCGTGCGTTCGGTGACATCGCGGATACTCACCACCGCACGGTTCATCTCCTCGGCGACCTGGCTTTGCTGCTGGGCCGCCACGGCGATCTGCGTATTGCTTTCGCGCATCTGTGCCACGGCACCGGCAATCGCCGCCAGCGCATCACCCGCTTCCCGCGCCTGCTGCAGGCATTCTTCAGCCTTGTGCGAGCTTTCCTGCATGAAATCCACGGCATCGCGGGTGCCGCTTTGCAGGGTCGAGACCATCGTGGTGATTTCATCGGTGGAGGTCTGCACCCGCTTCGCCAGATTGCGTACCTCATCGGCGACCACGGCAAAACCCCGACCCATTTCCCCGGCGCGTGCGGCCTCGATGGCTGCGTTGAGGGCGAGCAGATTGGTTTGTTCGGCAATGCTGTGGATGACGTTGACCACGCCGTTGATCTTCTGGCTGTCTTCGGCCATGCGCTGGATCATTTCCGCCGTTTGCTGCACGCCGCTGGAAAGCCCCGCGATGGACACCTGCACACGGTCGACCACTACTTTGCCGCTGCCCGCCAGTGCGTCAGCCGTCTGCGACTGATCGCGGGTGGCTGTAGCGTGCTGGGCAATGTGATGGACCGTGGCCGTCATTTCGTTGATGGCCGTGGCCACCTGATCGGTTTCGCTTTGCTGACCGAGCATGCCTTGGCGCACCTCCTTCATGCCCGCCGCCAGATGCGCTGCGCCCTGATCGAGGCGGCCAGCGGTTTGCGAAACAGTGTTGACCACTCGCTGATAACCGGCCTGCATGGCATTGAAGGCCTTGGCCATCTGCCCGACCTCATCGTCACTGCGGTTGGGAACACGGGCCGCCAGGTCGCCGCTTTTTTCGACGTGCAGCATCACGTCTTTGAGCGCGTTGAGCTGGCTGAGCAGAAAGCGAATCAGCAGCTGAGAGGCACAGAGCATCAATAACATCAGCACAAAAACCGCCATCGCGTAGTGCGTGAAGCGATCCAGCAGGATTTGCATGAAGGTCGGGGTGAATGCCAGTAGCGCAATCCGTTGCTCGGCGCCTCGGGTGATGATCTGCGCACCGCTCAGCCATTGACCGCCAGCGGGCTTGTCCAGCGTCACCCAGTCGCGGGCGTCAGCCAGTTCCGGCAGCGCAAGGCCATCGACGACCGGTGTCTGACCCTGGCGGTACGTCAGCAATGTATCGCTGGAGGGCAGCGCTGTGTCGACGGGCCATGCGGCCAGCAGGCGCGCCTGCGCTTGTGCTGCCTGACGCGACGCATCCGTGCGCGCGTGTTGTTCAGTTTGCATGGCGTACAGCACCAGCAACAGGGTGGTGACGAAAGCGACCGCGTTGACGGCCCAGAACTTATATTTCAGTGACAGGTTGCCAAGCCATGAGCCCATGAGTGGTCTTCTTCGGTGATCGGTTGAGATAGCAGCAAGATGCCATCACTGTGCCTCAGCCAACGAAGAGAGCCTTGATGCGGGTCAACAAAGCTGCAGATTTTCATCCTCTGAGGTGTTCTTCAGCACTGGCAAGGCAAAAAACTGCCGTGCGCAATCTGTGCTGTGGCGTGCGAGGTCTTCCTGCGTTTCGCCCCGGTGCAAGGCTACTTCGCGCAAGACTTCCGGCAGGTAAGCCGGCTCGTTGCGACCGTTTTTCGGCTTGGGACGCAGGCTGCGTGGCAGCAGGTAGGGCGCATCGCTTTCCAGCATCAGCCGGCCGCGAGGGATGTTGCCCACCAGTGCGTGCAGGTGGGTGCCGCGTCGCTCGTCGCAGATCCAGCCGGTGATGCCGATATGCAGATCAAGGTCCAGGTAACTGAACAGCGCGGCGCGCTCACCGGTGAAACAGTGCACGACTGCCGCGGGCAGGCGGTCGCGGTAATCGCGCAGAATTTCCAGCAGCCGCTGGTTGGCATCGCGCTCGTGGAGGAACACCGGTAATTGCAGTTCCACGGCCATGGCCAGGTGCGCCTCCAGGACCTTTTCCTGTTGGGGGCGAGGCGAGAAATCGCGATTGTAATCCAGGCCGCATTCACCCACGGCGCGAACGCGATTTTCCTTGAGCAGGGCATGCAACTGTTTCTCGGTGTCACCGGTCCAATCGCTCGCCGAATGCGGGTGGATACCTGCCGTGCAGAACAGGCGTTGCGCGCTTTCATCCAGCTCGTGACACAGCTGCAGGGCGTGTTCGCTGCCCTCGACACTGGTGCCGGTCACCACCAGTTGTTCGACGCCTGCGGCATAGGCGCGGTCGAGTACCGCCTGTCGCTGCGAGGCGAAGCTTGCGTTGGTCAGATTGACGCCGATGTCGATGAGTTGCATGGTGCTACCTCCAGCTGAAGGCTGTCGAGCATACCAGAGCTCTGGCCACAACAAGAAAACGCTGGGTATTCAAGCGATTGAACCTCAAGGTTCAACGATTTCCTTCGCTGTTCGATGCTGCTGCGTGACCTCAAGATTTCCTTTTTCCTGTTTCTTTCCGGCATTGCCTTGGGGAAGTGAATGATCCGATCCGCGCTTGTGTCTTTGATGTGCCTGTTACCGCTGCTGCCCTTGCAGGTTTCTGCTCGGCAGAACGGTCCCGAGGTCGTGCAGCACACTGTGCAGGTGCGCGATTTGCCGGCGATTCGCAGCAGCAAGGTGCTGCGCGTGCTGGTCAATCAGAGCCGTAACAGCTCCGGCGACGTCAAGGGCCAGGAAATCGGCGTCGAATACCATCGCCTGCAAGCTTTCGAGCAGTACCTCAACAGCCATTCCCGTGCCGGGCAGAAGGTCACGATCAAGGTCATCCCCAAGGCCAAGAACCAGCTGCTGACGGCCTTGCAGCGCGGAGAAGGCGACATGATCGCGCCCGGCGAGCTGCTCGATGTCAGCGACGCCAAGGGCATTCAGGCCAGCGCACCGATCGTGCACGACGTGCCTCTGGTGCTGGTCGGCGTTCGTGGTCAGCGCAGTGTGCGCCGTGTGGATCAACTGTCCGGAAAGACCCTGAGCCTGCCCACCGGCAGTGCCGCCGATGAAGCCCTGCATCAGGTCAATCGACAACTGGAGCTGCGCAAGCTGCCCCTGGCGAAAATCGAATGGGTCGACCCCAGTCTGGCTGTCGAGGATGTGCTGGAAATGGTTCAGGCCGGGATTTACCCGATGACGCTGGTCGAGCAGCCGATTGCCGAGCGCTGGGCGAGGATCATGCCCAAACTGCGCATCGAACGCGGCCTGACCTTGCAGACCCACGGGGACATCAGCTGGTTCGTTCGTGACAATGCCACCCAGCTGCGGGCCAGTGTCGACGATTTCCTTAAAGACTATAAGCCGTCGGCCCAGCAGGATCAGGTGTTCGCCAACGCGTACAAGAACACCTACAAGGTCAACAACCCGTTGGTGCGCAACAACCTGCAGCGTCTGGAACAACTGCGTCCGATGTTGCAACGCCATGCCGATGCACAGGGCATGGACTGGCTTGATCTGGCAGCCCTCGCGTTCAAGGAATCCAAGCTAGACCCGTCTGCCAAGGGCAGTGGCGGCGCGACAGGGCTGTTGCAGATCACGCCGTCGGCAGCAAAAAGCGTTGGCGTGCCGAGCATCCAGAGCGCTGACGACAACATCCGTGCCGGGTCGCGCTACATGGCGCTGATCCAGCGCAAGTATTTCTCCAGTAACCGGGTCAACGAACGCGAGCGCATGGCATTCGTGATGGCCGCCTATAACCTGGGGCCTGAGCGCGTGCAGGGCATGCGCGAGGAAGCGCGGCGTCGCGGGCTGAACCCGAACCAGTGGTTCTTCCAGACCGAGCGTGTGGCGATGGAACAGGGCGGTGCCAATGTCGTGGCGTTCGTGAACAGCGTCAACAAGTACTACCTGGCCTTCGACCGCGAGCGTGACTCGCTGGAAAAGAGCGGGCCCAAACCTGCGGTAAAACGCTAAAGATCGATTTATTCGATTTGTATGCGCCGTTATTTGCGGTTTTTACATGAGTGAATTTGATTATCATGGCGCCACTCGCTGTTAATCACCCATCACTCACGGAAAGTCTCGCATGAACACATTGATCAAGTCGGTCCTCACCACTCGCGCCGGTTACGGCCTGACTGTCCTGCGCGTCATCGTCGGTATCGCGTTCATCGCGCACGGCAGCCAGAAACTGTTCGGCGCCTTCGGTGGTTATGGCCTCGAAGGCACTGCGCAGTACATGGAAAGCCTGGGCCTGACGCCGGGTTACCTGATGGCGCTGATGTCGGGCAGCGCCGAATTCTTTGGCGGCCTGGGCCTGCTGCTGGGGCTGCTGGCTCGTCCCGCTGCGGTCGTGGTGATCCTGTTGTTGCTGGTGGCGATCTTCACCGTGCATATCCACAACGGCTTCTTCATGGCCAACAACGGCTACGAGTACGCGCTGGCACTGCTCGGCGGTGCCGTGGCAGTACTCATCGAAGGTGCAGGCAAGTTGTCGCTGGACCGTATCATCGGCCGATAACCGGCTACGCTTGCTGTGCAAGGCCCGCTCTTGTAGCGGGCCTTGTGCGTTTGCAGGCTCCTGCCATGAATGGCAATTGACAACGAATGGGACGTTTCTCTAGGATGCGTGCTCAAGCGCCGATTTAACAACTACTTGCGGGGCGCCTGGCAAGGCTGAAGTCTTGTCGAAATACCGCTAAAACGTTGGTTCGGTGTTGCCTCTCACCGCTGCCCAGCGGATCTTGCGAGGCAGAGAAACTACCATGAACAACCTGCGCCCCCTCATTCGTCTTTCCCCGATCAGCACGGTCTTGTCCCGCAAGAACCCGAAAATCCTCCTCAGCGGTTCCCATCAGCCCACGTTGTTGCGCTATCTCGACGGCTGGCCGCGTCGGCGTGGCGGCTCCTGTGCGTTTCTGATTCAGTTCGCCGAGACCCACCAGTCGCTGAGCCATTTTGCCGACGATCAATTCGACCTCGCCGTGGTGCAATCGCCGCAGGCAGATGATGTCGGGCAGGTGATTCGAGACCTGACCCGCATCGCCCGGCAGGGCCTGATTACGCTGGGTTGAATCGCCTGATTCAGCCAATTGGCAGAGAAGGCATATTGCTGGCCCCCGGCGCGTGAGCGGACAGGCAAAATCGCCGCCTTATCAAAGGATTAGGTGGTTTTCGCATGCGTTTGGTCTATTGTGCTCTGGCGTGCCTGACGCTTTCCGGGCTGGCTTTTTCCGTTCAGGCCAGAAACGCCACGGAAAACGAGCGTTATCTGTGTCGTTGGGGCTCGGCCATTGCTGGCGGTGCGCAGGCCTCCAAGCTGTCAGGCGTGACTCGCTATGGCGCGCGGCAGAAGCTGCAGGCGCGCAAGTTTGCCAAACAATGGATGCGGCCCATGGCATTGCGTATCACGGAGCAGACTTACGACAGCGAGTCGCGGCTCAAGCCTGATGCGGTGACCAAGGTCTATTACGACGGCTGCATCCAGCATGAGGTGGCGCGACGTTGAGTCTTTATTGCCTGTCGAACTGATTTTTGCAGGGCCGGAGAAACCTCTTGAGTACAAAGATCATCACCCGTGACGGGCATGAAGCCCTGAAGAAAGAGCTCGACTACCTGTGGCGAGAGCACCGGCCGGACATTACGCAAAAGGTCGCCTGGGCGGCATCGCTCGGGGATCGCAGCGAAAACGCCGATTATCAGTACAACAAGAAGCTGCTGCGCGAGATCGACCGACGCGTGCGCTACCTGCGCAAGCGCCTCGAAGACATGCGTGTCGTGCAGTATTCGCCGGAGCAGGAAGGGCGGGTGTTCTTCGGTGCCTGGGTCGAGATCGAGAACGAAGCGGGCGATCTCAAGAAGTTTCGCATTGTCGGCTATGACGAAATCTATGGGCGCAACGACTACATCTCCATCGACTCGCCCATGGCTCGCGCCTTGCTGAAGAAGGAAGTCGGCGACGAGGTGCTGGTCAATACGCCTGAAGGCGAGAAACTCTGGTTCGTGAATTCGATTGATTACGAGAAGTGAGGCCGGACGCAGAGCGTCCGGAATTGCATTCTCACGCGGAGCGCTGATCGCTATACACAACTAGCTCGCTCCAACTGGATTTGTGAGTAGCCTCAACCCTCGCGCAGCACGGTCAGCGGGCTGACGTTCAGTGCGCGGCGGGTGCCGAATACACCGGCACCACCGACCAGCAGGGCGCCGATCACCGGGAGCAGCAGTAGCCACGGATGCGGTTGCCATTCCAGCGAAAAAGCGTAGCGGTACAGCACGAAGCTCACCAGCTCACAACCCAGTGCCGCCAGCACACCGCTCGCGGCCCCCAGCAAACCGAATTCGATACGTCGCGACTTGATCAGCAGCGCTCGCTCTGCGCCCAGTGCGCGCAGCAGTGCGCCTTGCCGTATGCGTTCGTCCAGCGTGGCCTGCAATCCGGAAAACAGCACGGCGATACCTGCGGCCAGCACGAACAGCAGGACGAACTGCACAGCCAGGGTGACCTGATCAAGAATGCTGCGTACCTGTGCCAGCAGGGCCTCTACCCCCAGAATGCTGATGGACGGGTAGGCGCGCGACAGCTCGACGATCTGCTTGTCCTGGCCGGGTGGCAGGTAAAAGCTGGTCAGGTAAGTGGTCGGCAAGTCGGCGAGGGTGCCGGGTTGGAAAATCATGAAGAAGTTGGGCTGGAAGGTATCCCAGTTCACGTTCCTGAGGCTGGTGACCACGGCTTCGCGGGTCAGTCCACCGACAATGAAGCTCAGGCGGTCGCCCAGTCTGATTTTCAGGCTGTCGGCCAGTTTGGCCTCGATCGAGACACCGGGCGTCGCGTCGCTCTGCGCGGACGCAGGCAACGCTTTCCACCAACTGCCCGCAGTCAGGGTATTGCCCTCGGGAAGCTCGGCGGCCCAGGTCAGGCTCAGGTCGCGACGCGTGGCATTTTCACCGCGCGAATCCTTGGTCACGAAGTTGCTGACCGGTTCACCGTTGATGCTGGTCAGGCGTCCAGGCACCACCGGGTAAAGGGGCGCCGCGTGAGTGGACAGCTTGCCCAGGGTCTGGGCGAAGTTTTCTTTATCGGCCGGCAGTACGTTGAGCACGAAGTAGTTCGGTGCATCCTTGGGCAATTGATTTTGCCAGGTGTCGAGCAGCTCACCGCGCAGCAGCGCGATCAAGCCCATCGACAACAGGATCAGGCCGAAAGCCAGTGATTGGCCGGCAGCGGCCAGCGGGTAACGCAGCAGTTGTCCCAAACCCAGCCGCCAGGGCAGCGAGGCGCCGGAGAGCAGGCGGCGCAGGCTGTTGAGCGCCAGCAGCAACAGACTGCCGAGCAGCAGCGCGGCGACGATACCACCACCCAGCAGGGCGAAGGTCAGGACCAGGTCCAGGCTCAGGCGCCACATGATCAGGCCCAGCGCGAGCAGCGCTGCGCCATACACTAACCAGGAGCTGGCGGGGATTGGCAACATGTCGCGGCGCAGTACACGCAGCGGCGGCACGCGACCCAGTGCAGCCAGCGGCGGCAGGGCGAAACCGGCCAGCGCTACCAGCCCGGTGCCCATGCCTGCCAGCGCAGGCAGTACGCCCCCCGGCGGAACGGTCGCCGGGAGCAGATTTTGCAGCAGCGCGAACAGCCCGAGTTGTGCAAGCCAGCCCAGCAAGGCACCACTCAGGCTGGCCAGCAAGCCGATGATCGCCAGTTGCAGGCTGAACAGGGTCATCGTCTCCCCGCGCGACAGCCCCAGGCAGCGCAGCAGGGCGCTGGCATCGAAGCGCCGTGCGGCGAATCGGGATGCCGACAGTGCGACAGCAACGCCCGCCAGCAAGACGGCGACCAGACTGGCCATATTCAAATAACGTTCGGCCTTGCCCAGTGCGCCGCCAATCTGCTGGCTGCCATCGCGGGCGTCCTTGATTTCCTGGTGCGGCTCAAGACCCGGCTCAATGGCTTTGCGATAGGCCGCCAGTGCTTCCGGCGGGCCGCTCCACATCTCCCGATAGGTGACCCGGCTGCCCGGCTGCACCACGCCGGTGGCAGCGAGGTCCTGCAGGTTGATCATCACGCGCGGGGTCAGGCTGTAGAAGTTGCCTGCCCGGTCTGGCTCGTAAGTCAGTATGCGGGTCAGTTTCAAGGTTTTGGAGCCGACGTCGAGGTCGTCTCCGACCTTCAGGGCGACGGCGGGAAGCAGGCGTGCCTCGACCCAGGCTTCACCCGGTTGCGGACCGCTGCCAGCCTGTTCCGGCTGGTACAGGTCCGCGGCGCTTTTCAGTTCGCCGCGCAATGGGTAAGCGTCGTCCACTGCCTTGATGCTCGACAGCTGGATACCTGCGTCGGTCGCAATCACGCTGGAAAATACCACGATCTGCGCATGCTTGAGTTGCAGGCGTTTGCCTGCTTCGACCTGCTCGGCCCGCGCCGGGCTCGAGCCTTCGAGAATCAGATCGGCACCCAGGAACTCGGTCGCCCGCAGCAGCATCGCGCCGTTCAGACGGGCACCGAAATAACCGATGGCGGTGCTCGCCGCCACGGCGACCAGAAGGGCAAAGAACAGTACTCGCAACTCTCCTGCGCGGGCATCACGCATCAGTTGGCGGACAGCGAGGCTCAGCAGGCGGGCAAAAGGCAAACGTGCCATCAAGGCTCCAGCGGGGCGACCAGTCGGCCCCCTTCAAGGCGGATCAGGCGACGGCAGCGGTGCGCCAGACGCTCATCGTGAGTGACCAGCACCAGCGTGGTGTTGCGCTCCTTGTTCAGTTCGAAGAGCAGGTCGCTGATGCGTTCGCCGGTGTGGCTGTCGAGGTTGCCGGTGGGTTCGTCGGCGAACAGCACGTCGGGGTCGGCGGCGAAGGCGCGGGCAATGGCGACCCGCTGCTGTTCGCCACCCGACAACTGACGCGGCGTGTGGGTCAGGCGCTGGCCAAGGCCCACCCGTTCCAGCAGGTCACGGGCTTTTTCGCGGGCGTCTTTGCGGCCTTCGAGCTCCATCGGCAGCATGACGTTTTCCAGCGCGTTCAGGCTGTCGAGCAACTGGAACGACTGAAACACGAACCCGACGTGCTCGGCACGCACTCTGGCGCGCTGGTCTTCATCCAGTTCGCTGAGGTTGCGGCCCGAAAGGATGACCGAACCGGCGCTGGGCAGGTCCAGCCCGGCCAGCAAACCGAGCAGGGTGGATTTGCCCGAACCGGAGGCACCGACGATGGCCAGCGTGTCGCCCTTGTTTAGTTCCAGGGAGAGTTCGTGCAGGATGGTCAGGTCACCTTCGGTGCTGGGGACTACTTTGCTGAGGCTTTGGGCACTGAGAATACTTTCACTCATGGAGAATCCGATGCGTGCGTTGTTTTTAAGTGCTGGCCTGGGGTTACTGCTGCTGTCACAGGGCGCGTTGGCGGGCACGGTATTGATCGTTGGAGATAGTATCAGTGCGGCTTTCGGGCTGGATACCCGCGTGGGGTGGGTCAGTTTGCTGGAACAGCGTCTGAGCAAGGAGGGATTCGACGACAAGGTGGTCAATGCGTCGATCAGTGGCGACACCAGTGCAGGCGGCCAGGCGCGTTTGCCTGCGCTGCTTGCAGAGCATAAGCCGGAGCTGGTTATTCTGGAATTGGGCGGCAACGACGGCCTGCGCGGCCAGCAGCCTGCTCAATTGCAACAAAACCTTTCATCGATGATCGACCGCTCGCAGGCGGCAGGTGCCAAAGTACTGTTGCTGGGCATGCGCATCCCGCCCAACTACGGGCCACGCTACACCAAGGCCTTTGAAGAGGTTTACAGCAACCTGGCCCAGGAAAAAAAGGTCCCCTTCGTGCCATTCTTTCTGGAAGGTGTAGGCGGGGTGCCCGAGCTGATGCAGGCCGATGGTCTGCATCCGGCGGCGGCCGCTCAGGGCAAGTTGCTGGAAAATGTCTGGCCGAGCCTGAAACCGCTGCTTTGAGGCTTTCCCGGGCGGGGGCTTTCGGCTAATGTGGCGCCCCCGATCTGGAGCCCCCCATGCCGCGTCCCGCCTGGTCCCTGTATGCCTATCAAATGCTTGAACCCGATGAGCAGCTGGATCTGTTCGCCTGTCAGGAAGTGCGCGTCCATCTGATCGCTCGCCAATTGGAGCTGGGCGGCTCGATCGACCGTACATTATGCGGCACTTTATTGCCGGCCCAGCCGCAAATGCGCGCCGTCGAACTGCAGGCCATGCGTGATGAGCGTCTGTGCCCCTTGTGCAAGGCCATCATGGACGCGCAGCGCAGGGGGATGAATCCGATCTGGCCTGAACTCTAGCTGTCATGACTGCCGGAAGGTCGGCCGCAGATATCCCCGATCCGGCAAGGGCCGGTGTACACTTCAGTTCTTGTTTCCATCTCTTTAGTCGTTACCCGAAGGATCTCCCGGATGTTGTCGCGCATTCCAGCCGTTACCCGCTGTCTGTCGCTTGCTGCTCTGTGCGCGGCGAGCTCTGTCCATGCACTGGAGTTTCCGTTGCCGCCGCCCGGCGAAGACATCGTGGGGCAGGTGCAGGTCATCAAGGCCAAATACGAAGACACCTTCGCCGATCTGGGCACCCAATACGATCTGGGCTATCTGGAAATGATCGCTGCCAACCCTGGCGTCGATCCCTGGTTGCCGGGGGCGGGCAAGGACATCGTGCTGCCGACCCGCTTCATTCTGCCGCCGGGTCCGCGCGAAGGGATCGTCATCAACCTTGCCGAGTACCGCATGTATTACTACCCCAAGGGGCAGAATGTCGTGCACACCTATCCACTGGGTGTCGGTCGTGAAGGCTGGGGGTCGCCGATCGGCGTGACCAAGGTGACGGCCAAGACGCCGAACCCGACCTGGACACCGCCGGCCTCGATCAAGGCCGAGCATGCGGCCGATGGCGATCCGCTGCCTGACGTGGTGCCGGCCGGTCCGGACAACCCGCTGGGGCCGTTCAAATTCGGCCTGGGGCTTTCCGGCTACCTGATCCACGGCTCGAACAAGAAGTTCGGCATTGGCATGCGCACCAGCCACGGCTGTTTCCGCATGTACAACAATAACGTGCTGGAACTGGCCGACATGGCCCCGGTCGGTACGACCGTGCGCATCATCAGCGAGCCCTACAAGTTCGGCATCAGTGGCGGCAAGGTTTACCTGGAAGCGCACACGCCGGTTGATGACCTGGGCAACCCGTCGGTGGTCGACAAGCACACGGCGGTGATCAACGCGCTGCTCAAGCGTGACGACCTGGCCAACAATCTGCGCATGAACTGGGACGTGGTACGTGATGTGGTCGCGGCCGAAGACGGCATGCCGGTGGAGATCGCAGAACCGGGCAAAGCGCCTGCGAATGCTGAAGAGCCGGTGATTTTTCAGTAAATCGTCGCCAGCAATTGCTCTCGTGCCAATGCGGAGCGTTGGCACGATAGTCAAAAGAGAGTCATCGGGTATTAGCCCTGTTCCTGGAGTCATTCAGGCTATTGCACAGGCAATCACCGAGCCAGAAAACAGGCAAAAAAAAGCCGACCCGTTGCCGGGTCGGCTTTCAATAATCCCGGGGGATTATTACTTGCGGCTGGCTTTGTCCAACATGCGCAGAGCGCGCTCGTTGGCTTCGTCAGCAGTTTGCTGAGCTTTTTGAGCAGCAGCCATAGCTTCGTCAGCCTTGCGGTAGGCTTCGTCGGCACGTGCTTGCGAACGAGCTGCTGCGTCTTCGGTAGCGGTCAGACGAGCTTCGGTTTCTTTGGATACGCTGCTGCAACCGGTAGCCAGAACTGCGGCCAGAGCCAGAGCAGAGAATTTCAGAACGTTGTTCATCGTGTTCACCTTCAAGGAATTTTTTTTCAAATTAGTCATCTCTCGAAAATGAGAAAACGACCGGCGTACATAGTACCCATTGTTTGTAGTAAGTAAACGGACCCGGCGCAAGAAGCTGCTAAAATTCCTCGCTTTGAAAGCGTTCCGCGTTACTTCTCAAGCGTTCTGTACAAAAACTATCCACTTTAACCGGACCCCTGCCGTGCTGAAGCGTTCCGGACAGTTCATGCAAGACCATTCCTGATTGACTGTCGGTCGGCACATGAGCGTTTTCGGGTATTTTTACATCGAGCGCGCTTGAGCATAGTCGCTAATGGCGCCTACTATCTCAGTGTGATGTCCGTCGAGATCGGCAGTGCCCTACCGGTGTCGAAAACAGGCACTGGGTGGCGTAGATGTTCCTTCGCCTGAAAAAGACCGGTAAGGTAGGGGTCAAATTCCAAGACCCGCGAGGAGTAGCGATGAGCGAGGCGTTGTCCATCCACCATGACGAAGTCGGCCACCATTTCGAAATCATTATCGACGGCCACCGTGCCTATCTGACCTATATGGATCTAGGCAAGCAGACCCTGGACTTCTATCGGACCTTTGTACCGGACGCCTTGCGGGGTCGCGGAATTGCTGCGGCGCTGACCAAGGAGGCGCTCGATTATGCCGACAGCATGGGCTATTCGGTTATACCGTCCTGCTCTTATGTCGAGCGCTACATGGAGCTCCATGATCTGCAGTCGCAGGCCGCCAAGCTCTGACGACCTGTAGCTACCGACAGTCAGCATAAAAAAACGCCGAGCATTTGCTCGGCGTTTTCGTTATTGCAGTGCAGTCGGTCAGGCAATTACTTGCGCTTGCGAGCTGGCAGCACATCCTTGAGTTTCGCGTGCATGCTGCGCAAGGTCTTTTCAGTGCTTTGCCAATCGATGCAGGCATCGGTAATCGACACGCCGTACTGCAATTCCGACAGGTCCTTGGGAATCGCCTGGCAGCCCCAGTTCAAATGGCTCTCGACCATCAGGCCGATGATCGATTCGTTGCCTTCCAGGATCTGGTTGGCGACGTTTTCCATCACCAGCGGTTGCAGCGCCGGGTCCTTGTTGGAGTTGGCGTGGCTGCAGTCGACCATGATGTTCGGGCGAATGCCGGACTTGTTCAGCGCCTGTTCGCAGAGCGCGACGCTGACCGAGTCATAGTTGGGCTTGCCATTGCCGCCGCGCAGCACCACATGACCGTAGGCGTTGCCTTTGGTGGTCACGATCGACACGCCGCCTTCCTGGTTGATACCCAGGAAACGATGCGGGCTCGACACCGATTGCAAGGCGTTGATGGCAACCGTCAGGCCGCCGTCGGTACCGTTCTTGAAACCGACTGCCGAGGACAGGCCCGAAGCCATCTCGCGGTGAGTCTGGGATTCTGTGGTGCGCGCGCCGATTGCCGACCAGCTGATCAGGTCCTGCAGATACTGCGGGGAGATCGGGTCCAGGGCTTCGGTGGCGGTGGGCAGACCCATCTCGGCCAGATCCAGCAGCAACTGGCGACCGATGTGCAGGCCATCCTGGATTTTGAACGAGTCATCCAGGTACGGGTCGTTGATCAGGCCTTTCCAGCCCACCGTGGTGCGCGGCTTCTCGAAGTAGACGCGCATCACCAGATACAGCGTGTCAGACACTTCCGCCGCCAGCGCCTTGAGACGCTCGGCGTACTCCTTGGCTGCCTTGAGGTCGTGGATCGAGCACGGGCCGATCACGATGAACAGGCGGTGGTCATGGCCATCGAGAATGTTGCGAATCACTTCGCGGCCCTGGCTGACGGTCTGCAGGGCAGCATCGGTCAGGGGGATGTCGCGCTTGAGCTGATCCGGAGTGATCAGAGTCTCGTTGGAGGCAACGTTGAGGTCGTCAATCGGTAAATCAGCCATCGTGTTACTCATCAGGTCGCGGGTACTGGCCGCCAACGGTCCCCCGTGCGGCGGTGTCCAGCTGGTTTGAGCGCAGCGGGGAGCCGAACCTTAGCGCGTTATCGCGCTGTTCGACAATAAGTAAACGAGGTATTGGCCAGGTCGTTGCCCGGGATGCGCTGCCTTATTGCAAGACAATCCGCTGCGACGGATAGTGTACGGCCGCAAATAGCGAGACAGTCAAGGGAGAGGTCATGAGTGTTGATTCCCGTGGTCCGCGCGTCGGCATCATTGGTACGGGTGCCATCGGTGGCTTTTACGGACTGATGCTGGCGCGTGCCGGATACGATGTGCATTTTCTGCTGCGCAGCGAGTTTGACACGGTGGCGCGCGAAGGTTTGCAGGTCAAAAGCGCCGTGCACGGCGAGCTGTCCCTCAAGCCCGTTCAGGCGTATCGCTCGGCGGCTGAAATGCCGCCTTGTGACTGGCTGCTGGTCGGCACCAAGAGCACCGGCAATGCCGCGCTCGGTCCGATCATCCGTCAGGTGGCTGCGCCGAATGCCAGCGTGTTGCTGTTGCAAAACGGCCTGGCTGTCGAAGACCAACTGCGTAACGTCCTGCCCGACAGCCTGCACATACTCGGCGGGCTGTGTTTCGTCTGCGTCAACCGGGTTGCGCCCGGCGTCGTCGCCCATGAAGCCTTCGGTGCGGTCAGTGTCGGCTATCACAGCGGCCCGGCGGACGATGAGGCGAGCCGCATGGCGGTGGTCGAAGCCTGCGCGGCCCTGTTCAAGACGGCCGGCATCGACGCGCCGGTCATGGCCAATCTGCAGCAGGCCCGCTGGCAGAAGCTGGTCTGGAATGTGCCCTATAACGGGCTGTCGGCCTTGTTGCAGACCAGTACCGGCCGATTGATGGCCGATCCCGACAGTCAGGCCTTGATCCGGGCGCTGATGGACGAGGTCGTGCAGGGGGCCGAGGCCTGCGGGCACACCTTGCCGCCGGGTTTCGCGCAGTATCTGTTTACAGTGACCGAAAACATGCCGGATTACAGGCCCAGCATGTACCACGACCTGGCCGAAAGACGCCCGCTGGAGCTGGACGCCATTTATGCCCGGCCCCTTGCGGCGGCGCTTGCCGCCGGGTTTGACATGCCCCGCGTGCGGGCGCTTTATCAGGCACTGGCGTTCATCGATCGGGGCAACCGCCCGGCAAGCAAGGAGTGATTCATGACAGAAGCTGAAGACCATAAGCTGGTACTGGCGATTTCATCGCGCGCACTGTTCGATCTGCGCGACAGTCATGAGGTGTACATGGCCGATGGCGTCGAGGCCTACCGCAAGTATCAGATCGAGCATGAGGACGAAATTCTCGCGCAGGGCGATGCGTTCCCGCTGGTGGAAAAACTGCTGAGCCTCAATGCCAGCCTGGAGAAGGCGCGCGTCGAAGTGGTGCTGGTATCGCGCAACAGTGCCGATACCGGCCTGCGGGTCTTCAACTCGATTCAGCATTACGGCCTCGACATCAGTCGCGCCGCCTTTGCCGGCGGGCGCAGTCCTTACCCGTATCTCGCAGCGTTTGGCTGCCACCTGTTTCTCTCCACCCATGCCGAGGATGTACGCAGCGCCCTGGATGCCGGGTTCGCGGCCGCGACCATCCTTTCGGGTGGCGCACGGCGTGCAGCCAGTGCCGAGTTGCGGATTGCCTTCGATGGCGACGCGGTATTGTTTTCCGACGAATCGGAGCGGGTGTACCAGAGCGGCGGGCTGACGGCCTTTCAGGCCAGCGAGCGTGAGTGGGCTCGCGAGCCGTTGCGCGGCGGGCCTTTCAAGCCGTTTCTCGCCGCACTCAATCAACTGCAGCGCGAGTTTCCCGACGCGAGCTGCCCGATTCGCACCGCGCTGGTCACGGCTCGCTCGGCACCTGCCCATGAGCGCGTGATCCGCACCTTGCGCGAATGGGACATTCGTCTGGACGAGTCGCTGTTTCTCGGTGGTTTGCAGAAATCGGCCTTCCTTGAAGCGTTCGCCGCCGATGTGTTCTTCGACGATCAGCCCGGCCACTGCGAGAAGGCGCGTGATGTAGTGGCGACGGGGCACGTTCCACACGGCATCAGCAACGAAATAGTGCCGCTTGCCGACGGGGGCTGAGAAGTCCGCCGTCGCAGCCGATGATGCGCTGCTACGCTGAGTCAATCTCCGCCATTCGGGTTGTTCGGGAGGTTGTATGGTTCGTTCGATGCTGTATGCCGCAGACCTCGGTCTGTACGCGCCTTATGTAACGCAGCACGCGCTGGCGCTGGCTCGAACGTTCAACGCCGAGCTGTACGTCATCCATGTCGTCGAGCCTCTGGGCCTGTTCGCCGAGTCGGTGCTGCAGAGTTACCTGGGCGAGGAAGCGTTGAAAGAGCTTCGCGGCAAAGGTGTGAATGCATTTTTGAGTGGAATAGAGCAACGAATGCTCGACGGGTTTCGTGAAGAGTTGGGCGAAGGGCACTCGGACCTTTCCCTGATTCGTACGGTGCGCGTCGTGCAGGGCGAGCCTGCCAGCGTGATTCTCGAACAGGCGCACAAGCTGGATGTGGATTTGCTTGTGGTCGGCAGTCACAGCCGCAGCATGGAAGAGGGCTCCTCCATAGGCCGGACGGCTGCCAGGGTTCTGCAGTTTTCCGCTGTGCCGGTCTACATGGTTCCGATGATGTTGAAAAAGGTGCGGGGGTAGGGGAAAGGTCCAATTGGTGGTTTTAATGAAATCGAGCGTGCGATCACCTTACAAAGGTGATAAAAAGTTCTAGAATTATTCGTCTCACCATTAATCCAGTTATATACCGTCGCCGATACCCATAGGGTTTATCTGCTTTGAGGGATACATATGAAGCTCCAACAACTGCGCTACATTTGGGAAGTGGCGCACCACGACCTCAACGTTTCCGCGACGGCCCAGAGCCTTTACACCTCCCAGCCCGGCATCAGCAAGCAGATCCGTCTGCTTGAAGATGAACTGGGCGTCGAGGTTTTCGCCCGCAGCGGCAAGCACCTGACGCGTGTGACACCTGCAGGCGAGCGCATCATCACGACAGCGGGCGAGATCCTGCGCAAGGTCGAGAGCATCAAGCAGATTGCCCAGGAGTTCTCCAACGAGAAGAAGGGCACGCTGTCGATCGCCACCACCCACACCCAGGCGCGCTATGCCTTGCCGTCGGTGATCAGCAACTTCATCAAGCAATACCCTGATGTTGCGCTGCACATGCACCAGGGCTCACCGATGCAGATCGCCGAAATGGCCGCTGACGGGACGGTCGATTTCGCTATCGCCACCGAGGCGCTCGAGCAGTTCAGCGATCTGGTGATGATGCCGTGCTATCGCTGGAACCGTTGCGTTGTCGTGCCACAGGGCCACCCGTTGACCAAGGCACCCAAGCTGACCCTGGAACTGCTGGCCGAATACCCGATCGTGACTTACGTCTTCGGTTTCACCGGTCGTTCCAAGCTGGATGAGGCGTTCAGCCATCGCGGGCTGGTGCCCAAGGTGGTGTTTACGGCGGCGGACGCCGACGTGATCAAGACCTACGTCAGGCTGAATCTGGGTGTGGGTATCGTGGCGAGAATGGCGGTAGACGAGGAAGTGGACAGCGACCTGGTGGTGCTCGATGCCAGTGATCTGTTCGAGTCCAGCGTTACAAAAATCGCTTTCCGTCGCGGCACTTTCCTGCGGGGCTTCATGTGCGATTTCATCGAGAAATTCGCGCCGCACCTGACCCGCGAAGTCATGGCCAAGGCGATTCAGTGCCATAACAAGCAGGAAATGGAAGAGCTGTTTGCCAATGTCGAGCTGCCGGTGCATTAGAGGCAGTTTTGAGCTACAAGACAAGCTACAAGCTACAAGCTACAAGCTACAAGCCAGAGCCCTACGCGCTTTGACTTGAAGCTTGAAGCTTGAAGCTTGCCGCTCGCGACATTAGTCGCGCACTATCAGATTGCCCGCATGCAGCCCGCATTCCTTCTGCGTGGCTTCTTCCCACCACCAGCGACCTTCGCGCTCGTGCTGGTTCGGCAATACCGGGCGGGTGCAGGGTTCGCAGCCGATGCTGATGAAGCCGCGCTCGTGCAGGCTGTTGTAGGGCAGCTCCAGCATGCGGATGTAGCCCCAGATTTCCTCGCTGCTCATTTGTGCCAACGGGTTGAATTTGTACAGCGTGCGCTCGGCTGTCGAAAAAGCGCTGTCGATTTCCACTGCAGCAACGGCGCTGCGGGTGCCGGGGCTCTGATCACGGCGCTGGCCGGTTGCCCAGGCGCTGACGCCAGACAGTTTGCGACGCAGTGGCTCGATCTTGCGGATGCCGCAGCATTCGCCATGGCCGTCCCGGTAAAAGCTGAACAGGCCCTTTTCCTTGACGAAAGGTTCAAGCTTGCTGTGATCGGGCGAAACGATCTCGATCTCGATCTTGTAGTGCTCGCGGACCTGCTCGATGAAGCGATAGGTTTGCGCATGCAGGCGCCCTGTATCCAGGCTGAAGACCTTGACGTTCTTGTTCAGCTTCCAGGCCATGTCGACCAGAACCACGTCCTCGGCACCGCTGAAAGAGATCCACAGGTCGTCGCCGAAGTGCTCGAAGGCCAGTTTCAGAATGTCTTGTGCAGATTTGGTCGCATAGGTCGTCGCCAGTTCAGCGACGTCGAAAGGTTGGCTCATCAGGCGGCTTCCTAAAATGCAAGAGTGGCGCTTAAGCGCTCGTGATGGCGGCAATGGTAACAAAATCCGCTGTTCAGTGGCCGTTGCCAGCGGCTAGAGTGGCACTTGCGTCGAGAATGAATGGTTTGAGGAGTGTGCTGTGGAAATTGCCTGCCTGGACCTGGAGGGTGTGCTAGTCCCGGAAATCTGGATCGCCTTTGCCGAGAAAACCGGCATCGAATCGCTGCGTGCCACCACTCGGGACATTCCCGATTACGACGTGCTGATGAAGCAACGCCTGCGGATTCTTGATGAACACGGTCTGAAACTGGCGGATATTCAGGAAGTGATCGGTACTCTCAAGCCGCTGGAGGGCGCCGTGGAGTTCGTCAACTGGCTGCGCGAGCGGTTTCAGGTAGTGATTCTTTCGGACACGTTCTACGAGTTCTCTCAGCCACTGATGCGACAATTGGGTTTTCCGACCCTGCTGTGTCATCGCTTGATCACTGACGAGACCGACCGGGTGATCGGTTACCAGTTGCGTCAGAAAGATCCCAAGCGTCAGTCGGTGCTGGCCTTCAAGAGCCTGTATTACCGGATCATCGCTGCCGGTGATTCGTACAACGACACGACCATGCTGGGCGAGGCCGACGCCGGTATCCTGTTCCACGCCCCCGACAACGTGATCCGCGAATTCCCGCAGTTTCCGGCGGTGCATACTTTCGATGACCTGAAAAAGGAGTTCATCAAGGCCTCGAATCGGGATTTGATGCTTTGAGGGCAAAGCCTCGGTTGCGCGCGACTGGAGACAGGTGACGCAGAGCGTCACGAAATGATCTGGCTATCGTGCCGACGCTCTGCGTCGGTATGCCGTTCTGGACGCTCTGCGTCCTCTTTGCGACGCAGAGCGGTTCAGAGTGCTTCAAGCGTCTCCAGCAGTACACGGACTTTGGTGAAGGTTTCCTGATATTCCGCCTCGCAGTCCGAGTCGGCGACGATGCCGCCACCGCCCCAGCAGGAAATCTGTCCGTCCTTGACCAGCAGGCTGCGGATGGCGATCGAGCTGTCCATTTCGCCACGCACGTCCAGATATATCAGAGAGCCGCAATACAGGCTGCGGCGGGTCGGCTCCAGTTCGTCGATGATCTGCATGGCGCGGATCTTCGGCGCGCCCGTGATGGATCCGCCAGGAAAGCTGCCGCCGATCAGGTCCAGTGCATCGTTGCCGGCGGCCAGCTCCCCGGTCACGCTGCTCACCAGATGGTGCACGTTGGGGTAGCTTTCGAGGCTGAACAGCTCTGGGACTTTCACCGAGCCGATGCGGCAGCTGCGGCCCAGGTCGTTGCGCAGCAGGTCGACGATCATCAGGTTCTCTGCGCGGTCCTTCTCGCTGGCCAGCAGTTCGGCGGCCAAGGCGGCATCCTGCGCCGGGTCCGCGCTACGCGGCCGTGTGCCTTTGATCGGGCGGGTTTCGACCTGCCGGGTGCTGACCCGCACAAAGCGCTCGGGAGAAAGACTCAGCATTGCATCGGCCCCCGGCAGGCTCAGGTAGCCGGCGAATGGCGTCGGACAAGCCGCTCGCAGCGCACGATAGGCGGCCCATGGGTCACCGACGCACTGCGCCTGAAAGCGTTGTGCAAAGTTGACCTGGTAGCAGTCACCGGCCTGGATGTAGGCCTGAATTCGTTCGAACGCCTGGCGATAGTTATCCGCGCTGATACTGGCCTGAAACGGCTGGCTGAGACGGAACTCCGTGTGCGGCTCAGGGATATCGACAGAGAACAGCTCAATCAGCCGTTCGCGTTCGCTTGCGGCCAGGGACGGGTGAAAAATCAGCTGGCTGGTCTGCTCCTGATGATCACTGATCAGCGCCCAGGCGTAGAGCCCCAGACGGGCCTCGGGCAGTTGCAGGTCATCAATGGCCTGATCCGGCAAAGGCTCCAGGCGTCGACCAAACTCATAGCTCAGATAACCGATCAGGCCGCCAGCGAAGGGCAGCTCGCACCCGTCAGGCAGCTGTGCTGGGCCGAGGGCCTTGAGACTGTCGCGCAAGCGCTGGAGATAGGTCGCTCCGTTCTCACCATCGGCGACGGTCAGTTCCTGCAACGGCCATGCACTGAGCAGGTCATGTCGGCCCCGCACGGCTGCCGGCCTGCCGCTATCGAGCAGCACCGCACCCGGCGCTTCGCGGATTCGCGCGAAGAACGCGATCGGGTCGGCGCTGTAGGGCAGGGGGTGTATCGAGCAGATCGGCATCGTCGAATATCGGCCTTGGAAACGCGGCTGGCGATTGTAGCCTTGCCGATGCGGCAGTCCTAGCGGTATGTCGGTTCAGACGCCGGGCACATGACCGAACAGGTCCTGAACAAAGTCGACCCGCTCCTGCGCCGATTCCTGGCGTCCTTCGAGAGCCAGTTGTTCCAGACGCGCCTCGACGGCCTGAGTGCGATGGGTCAGGCCACTGTCGTTGGCGATCTGAATGTTCAGGCCGGGACGGGCGTTGAGCTCCAGAATCAGCGGGCCTTTGTCCTGATCCAGCACCATGTCGACGCCGATGTAGCCGAGGCCGCACAACTCGTAGCACTCGGCGGCAAGCTTCATGAAACCGTCCCAGTTAGGCAGCTGCACGCCATCCACCGAGTGGGTGGTGTCCGGGTGCTTGCTGATGATGTTGTTCAGCCAGGTGCCTTGCAGGGTAACGCCGGTGGCCAGGTCCACACCCACGCCGATGGCGCCCTGGTGCAGGTTGGCCTTGCCGCCTGATTGCCGGGTAGGCAAGCGCAGCATGGCCATCACCGGATAACCCATCAGCACGATGATGCGGATGTCCGGTACGCCTTCGTAGCTGATGCTTTTGAAGATCGGGTCCGGCACGACCCGGTACTCGATCAGCGCGCGGTCGCGGTGGCCACCCAGTGAATAAAGGCCGGTGAGGATGCTGGACACCTGATGCTCGATTTCCGAGTGGCTGATGATGCGTCCCGAGACGGTGCGGAAGCGCTCCTCGAAACGGTCGGCGATCACCAGAATGCCATCGCCGCCTGCGCCCTGTGCGGGTTTGATCACGAAGTCGCTGTGCGCGCCGATGATCTCGTCGAGCCTGTCGATTTCCTTTTCCGTGGAAATCACGCCGTACATCTCCGGCACATGAATGCCTGCGGCGATGGCCCGCTCCTTGGTGATGATCTTGTCATCGACGATCGGATAGAGGCTGCGCTTGTTGTACTTGAGCACGTAGTCGGCGTTACGTCGATTGATGCCCATGATGCCGTGGGCTTCGAGCGCCTTCCAGGTTTTCCACCAGCCGATCACTTGGCCTTTTCCTCTTTCAGGAATGCCTTGAAGCGCACCAGTTCGGTCAGCCGGTAGCCACGGTATCTGCCCATCGCCAGCATAAAGCCGACCAGTACCAGCAGCACTGCCGGGAAGGTGAAGACGAAATAGGTCAGTTCCGGCACGCTCATGATCAGGTGCGCCAGCGACGCGGCGAACAGCGTACCGATGGCGACCTTCATGGCATGGCTGCCGCCACGCTCTTCCCAGGTGATCGACAGGCGTTCGATGGTCATGGTCAGAATCACCATCGGGAATAGCGCAACCGACAGGCCGCGTTCCAGCCCGAGCTTGTGGCTGAACAGGCTGATGGCTGCGATCAGCACCACGACGAAGGTCAGTACCACCGACAGGCGCGGCAGCATTTGCAGTTTCAGGTGCTCCAGATACGAGCGCAGTGACAGGCCCAGCGCGGTGATCACGGTAAACAGGGCGATGCCGAAGCCCAATTGTGTTTCACGGAATGCCAGCGCAATCAGCACCGGGGTGAAGGTGCCCAGGGTCTGCAGGCCGATCAGGTTGCGCAGGATCAGGATGACCAGCACGCCAATCGGGATCATGACCATGATCATGAAGGTCTGCTGGGTTTGCAGTGGCAAGCCGTACAGCGAATAGGCCAGGAAGTCCGAATCGGTGCTGGCGTCGGTCAGTTTGGCGAGACGCATGGCGTTCATTTCACTGTTGTTGAGGCTGAACGTGACTTGCACCTTCTTGCCGCCTTCGACGCTGACCAGGCCTTCCTCGCCGGTCCACCAGAGCAGGCGATCGTCCGGCAGGCCGGCTTCGCCGGTGTCGGGATTGAAGTACAGCCATTCCTTGCCGTTGAAGCTGCGCAGCCAGAGTTCCGGTGTCTGCTGCTCGGCATCCAGGCGAATGGTGTGGGCTTTTTCCAGCGGTACGTGGGCGATCGACAGCAGCAGCTCGGTGACCCGGGCCTTGTTGGACGCCGAGTTATCACCGGCCAGCAGCAGTTTGACGTTATCGTCATTCAGGTTGTTGACGCGCTTGATGGCCTCGGTGATGAAGGTCTCAACGTCCGCCGAATGCTGGCGAATGGGTGCCAGCAACGCTTCGGCTGCGACCTTTTCCGGGCCTTCGACGGTCATGCTGTCGCGAAAGATAGGCCCTTTGACCTTGGGTTTTTCACCGCTGTAGCGCTTGGTCAGCACCAGTCGGTAGTACAGGGTCTGGTTGCCGGTGGCGCGACGGGCCGACCAGGTGACCTTGCGGTTGCCGTCGGCGCGGTTGACGCTGACGCCGTAATTGTTCGAGATGAAGCTTTCATTGAGGCTGATGTAGTCGTGGGCCAGCGGCGGCACGAACATCTGCACCTTCACCGAATCCTTGGGATTGGCGACGAATTCGACTTTGGCGTCGATGTTCCACAGATCATCGGTTTCGTCTTCGCTGACGGGTATGCCGAGCGCCAGTATCTGATAGGCCGTGATCGCGATGCCGAGAGTCACCAGGGCAGTGATCAGGATCTTCAGATGGAGTGTAAGAGAGCGCATGGATTTACTCTGCGTTTTGAGCGACGGAAGCGCAGCCGGGCTTCCCTGCCGCATATTTAAGACTTGGATCGACCAGCGCATCAAAGCGTTTCAAGGCTTCGGAGCCGATCAAAAGCGGGTATTGGAAAGCACTTCGGTCAGTCAAGTTCACTTCTATGGTGCGCAAAGATTCGCCCATGCAGATATCGAGGCTGATCACCGGGCGTGACGAATACCGATTGTCGTCATCCGGGTCGAGATCGTCGGCACGCCGCTTGATCTTGCTGACCCGCGCCAGAGGGCGCTCGATGGGGTGTACATGCTTGCTGTCGCTGGCCAGATAGAAGCGCACCCAGCTTTCGCCATCGCGCTTGAAATGTTTGATGTCGCGCGCGCTCAGCGAGGCGGTCTTGGCGCCGGTGTCGAGCTTGGCGGCAATCTCGATATCGATTTCGCTCAGCCTGGCGTATTCGTTGAGGCCATAGACCGTCTTGTTGGCGGCCAGGGTCAGGCCGGGCAAAAGCAGAAGGCCGAGCAGTGTGGGGAGGGTAGTCAGTCTCATAAATCCTGGCGCGATGAGCGAACAACTTCAGGGTCAGGGCGCAAATGGAATTGACCTGATGATGGTAGGGCAGGCGGTTCGCAGGCGCTGGCTCCGCTGCGGAGCGCGCTGTACGGACGCGACGCATTCTAGCATGAAGCCCTGCGGCTGCCAGTGATCAACCTGCCTGGCTGTTCAGGTTGGTCTGTCGTGCAAGGGGTGCGCGTTTTGGCTGATTGTCGACAATGCAGGGTTTTGTTTTGACTGAGTGGCGAAATATGACTAGATTTAAGCGCATATGGTCATGAGGTGTCGACAATGCTGAAGATGGTCGAAAAAACCATGACGGTTGCGGACGACTCGGAAACGCTCTCCGAGAACGTTTTTCGACGTATTCAATCGGCCATCGTGAAAGGCGAGATTGCTCCCGGCAGCAAGATTTCCGAGCCGGAACTGGCTCGCACCTATGGCATCAGTCGCGGGCCGCTGCGCGAAGCGATTCACCGGCTCGAAGGGCAGCGACTGGTGGTTCGCGTGCCGCATGTGGGCGCCCGGGTGGTCTCGCTCAGTCATGCCGAACTGATCGAACTCTATGAAATTCGCGAATCACTGGAGGGGATGGCCTGTCGTCTGGCCGCCGAACGCATGACGCAGGCCGAAATCGATGAGCTGCGCGGCGTTCTGGATACCCACGAGCGCGATGCCGCCTTTCAGGCAGGTATCGGCTATTACCAGCAGGAGGGTGATTTCGACTTTCACTACCGCATCATTCAGGGCAGCGGCAATCGCACCCTCAGCCAGATGCTCTGCGGCGAGCTCTACCAGTTGGTGCGCATGTACCGCATTCAGTATTCCACCACGCCCAACCGGCCTCGCCAGGCCTTTGCCGAACATCACCGCATTCTCGACGCCATCGCCGACCGCGATGGTGAGCTGGCCGAATTGTTGATGCGCCGCCATATCGGCGCGTCCAGACGCAACATTGAGCGCCACTATCAGGCCGCTTCCCAGACGACTTCCGACCGAGGTAAACAATGAGTCATGACAACAGCACTCCCGGCCAGCGTTTCCGCGATGCAGTCGCCAGCGAGCAGCCGCTGCAAGTGGTCGGCGCGATCAATGCCAACCACGCATTGCTCGCCAGGCGTGCCGGGTTCAAGGCTATTTATCTGTCGGGTGGCGGAGTCGCTGCAGGATCATTGGGCATTCCGGACCTGGGGATCACTGGCCTTGAAGACGTACTGATCGATGTGCGGCGTATAACGGATGTCTGCGATCTGCCGTTGCTGGTGGACGTCGACACCGGTTTCGGCTCTTCGGCTTTCAACGTGGCGCGGACCGTGCGCTCGATGATCAAGGCCGGGGCGGCGGCGATTCACATCGAGGATCAGGTGGGCGCCAAGCGTTGTGGGCACCGTCCCAACAAGGAAATCGTTTCTCAGCAGGAAATGGTCGACCGGATCAAGGCTGCCGTGGATGCCCGGACTGACGACAGCTTCGTGATCATGGCGCGTACCGATGCGCTGGCCGTTGAAGGGCTGGAGTCGGCGCTGGAGCGTGCCGCTGCCTGTATCGAGGCCGGCGCGGACATGGTGTTTCCCGAGGCCATCACCGAACTGGCGATGTACAAGCAATTCGCCAACCGCGCAGGCGTGCCGATCCTCGCCAACATCACCGAGTTCGGCGCCACGCCTTTGTTTACGGTCGATGAGCTGCGCGAGGCGGACGTCTCTCTGGTGCTGTATCCGCTTTCCGCATTCCGCGCGATGAACAAGGCTGCAGAAAATGTCTACGGCGCAATCCGCCGTGACGGCAGCCAGAAAAACGTGATTGACAGCATGCAGACGCGCATGGAGCTGTATGACGCGATCGATTACCACACATTCGAACAGAAGCTGGATGCGCTGTTTGCGCAGAAGAAGGGGTGATGCCTGTGAAATACCGGGCTTCTGGCCGCAGGCCGTAGGAGCGAACTTGTTCGCGAAAGGGTTGTTATATTCTCTGATAATGCAACGTTGGAATCACTATCTTCGCTAACAAGAGAAGCCTCGCTCCGTCCCATCACACAAGAACAAAATTGGAGAACACCATGGCTGAAGCAAAAGTATTGAGTGGTGCCGGGCTGCGCGGGCAGGTTGCCGGGCAGACGGCGTTGTCCACGGTGGGCATGGCCGGTGCCGGGCTGACCTATCGCGGCTATGACGTGCGCGATCTGGCTGCCGAGGCGCGTTTTGAAGAAGTGGCCTACCTGCTGCTGTACGGCGAACTGCCCAATCAGGCCGAATTGTCTGCCTATATGGACAAACTCAAGCGCCTGCGCGATCTGCCGCAGGCCCTGAAGGAAGTGCTGGAGCGCATACCCGCCGACACTCATCCGATGGATGTCATGCGCACCGGTGCTTCCATGCTCGGCACCCTGGAGCCGGAGCGCAGTTTCGATCAGCAGCGCGACTCGACCGACCGTTTGCTCGCGGCGTTCCCGGCGATCATGTGCTACTGGTATCGCTTCAGTCACGACGGCAAGCGTATCGACTGCACCTCGGCCGAAGACTCCATCGGCGGGCATTTTCTGCACCTGCTGCTGGACAAGGCGCCCAGCGAACTGCACCGCAAGGTCATGGACGTATCGCTGATTCTCTACGCCGAACACGAATTCAATGCCTCGACCTTCACTGCCCGCGTCTGCGCGTCGACCCTGTCGGACCTGTATTCCTGCGTCACGGCAGCCATCGGTACCTTGCGCGGCCCGCTGCACGGCGGTGCCAACGAGGCTGCAATGGAAATGATTCAGCGTTTCGCCTCGGCTGAAGAGGCAACCAAAGGCACGCTGGGCATGCTGGAGCGCAAGGAAAAGATCATGGGCTTTGGCCATGCGATCTACAAGGAGTCCGACCCGCGCAACGAGGTGATCAAGGGCTGGTCGAAGAAACTCGCCGACGAAGTGGGCGATACGGTGCTGTTCCCGGTCTCCGAGGCCATCGACAAGGTCATGTGGGAGCAGAAGAAACTGTTCCCCAACGCCGACTTCTACCATGCGTCGGCGTATCACTTCATGGGCATCCCGACCAAGCTGTTTACGCCGATCTTCGTTTGCTCACGCCTGACCGGCTGGGCCGCGCACGTTTTCGAGCAGCGCGCCAACAACCGCATCATTCGCCCGAGCGCCGAATACATCGGCGTCGAACAGCGCGCGTTCGTACCCCTTGAACAGCGCTAAAAGGGGGCAGGGGAGTCGCTGAAGCTCCCCACCCGTATTCCGAACACTCCGTGATCGAGTCCCGCAATGAACAGTGAATTTCGCAAACCGCTCCCTGGCACCCGACTGGATTACTTCGACGCTCGGGCAGCCGTCGAGGCGCTCAAGCCCGGTGCCTATGCCACGCTGCCCTACACCTCGCGGGTGCTGGCCGAGAACCTGGTGCGTCGTTGTGATCCGGCGACCTTGAATGCCTCGTTGATGCAGCTCATCGAGCGCAAGCGTGATCTGGATTTTCCCTGGTTCCCGGCACGCGTGGTCTGCCACGATATTCTGGGTCAGACCGCGCTGGTCGACCTTGCCGGGCTGCGTGACGCGATCGCTTCGCAGGGCGGCGATCCTGCGCTGGTCAACCCGGTGGTTCCGGTGCAACTGATCGTCGATCACTCGCTGGCAGTGGAGTCCGACGGTAATGACCCGCAGGCGTTCGCCAAGAACCGCGCCATTGAAGACCGTCGCAACGAAGACCGTTTTCATTTCATTGACTGGACCAAGCAGGCGTTCAAGAACGTCGAAGTGATCCCGCCGGGCAACGGCATCATGCACCAGATCAATCTGGAGAAAATGTCACCGGTGGTGCAGGTGCTCGACGGCGTAGCCTTTCCCGACACACTGGTGGGCACGGACAGCCATACGCCACATGTCGACGCCCTGGGTGTGATTGCCATTGGCGTCGGTGGGCTCGAGGCCGAGAACGTCATGCTCGGGCGCGCCTCGTGGATGCGCCTGCCGGACATCATCGGCGTCGAACTGACCGGGCGCCATCAGCCAGGCATCACCGCCACCGACCTGGTGCTCGCGCTGACCGAGTACCTGCGCCAACAGAAGGTGGTCGGCGCCTACCTGGAGTTTTACGGCGCAGGTGCGTCGAGTCTGACCCTGGGCGACCGGGCGACGATCTCCAACATGGCGCCTGAATACGGCGCGACGGCGGCGATGTTCTCCATTGACTCGCAAACCATCGACTACCTGCGTTTGACAGGTCGCGAGGACGAGCAGGTCAAGCTGGTCGAGCTGTATGCCCGGCACACCGGTCTCTGGTCGGACAGCCTGAGCGAGGTGAAGTACGAGCGGGTGCTGAGTTTCGATCTGTCCAGTGTGGTACGCAACATGGCCGGGCCCTCCAACCCCCATGCGCGGGTCGCCACCGCCGATCTGGCGGCCAGAGGGATTGCCGGGCAATGGGACGAGGTGCCGGGGCAGATGCCCGATGGCGCGGTGATCATCGCCGCGATCACCAGTTGCACCAACACCAGCAACCCGCGCAACGTCATTGCCGCCGGTCTGCTGGCCCGCAACGCCAACCGTCTGGGGCTGCTGCGCAAACCCTGGGTCAAGTCATCGCTGGCACCCGGATCGAAAACCGTGGCGCTGTACCTGGATGCAGCAGGGCTGACCTCGGAGCTGGAGCAACTGGGTTTTGGCGTCGTGGCTTTTGCCTGCACCACCTGCAACGGCATGTCCGGCGCGCTCGATCCGCTGATCCAGCAGGAAATCATCGACCGCGACCTGTACGCCACGGCGGTCTTGTCCGGTAACCGCAACTTCGACGGGCGTATTCATCCCTATGCCAAGCAGGCCTTTCTGGCCTCGCCGCCCCTGGTGGTGGCGTATGCCATTGCCGGGACCATCCGCTTCGATATTGAAAACGATGTGCTGGGCATCGCCGAGGGCCGGGAAATCCGTCTCAAGGATATCTGGCCGAGTGATGAAGAGATTGATGCCGTTGTGCAGGCATCGGTCAAGCCGGAGCAGTTTCGCCAGGTCTATATCCCGATGTTTGCCATCGAAGAACACACCGGGCCGAAGGTCGAACCGCTCTACGACTGGCGTCCGATGAGCACCTACATCCGTCGCCCGCCCTACTGGGAAGGCGCGCTGGCCGGAGAACGCACGCTCAAGGGCATGCGGGCGCTGGCCGTACTGCCGGACAACATCACCACTGATCACCTGTCGCCCTCCAACGCGATCATGCTCGACAGTGCGGCGGGCGAGTACCTGGCGAAAATGGGCCTGCCGGAGGAAGACTTCAACTCCTACGCGACCCATCGCGGCGACCACCTGACTGCCCAGCGCGCGACCTTTGCCAACCCGCAACTGGTCAACGAGATGGCAGTGGTCGATGGCAAGGTCAGAAAAGGCTCGCTGACCCGTATCGAACCCGAAGGCGTGGTCACGCGCATGTGGGAAGCCATCGAAACCTACATGGCGCGCAAGCAGCCGTTGATCATCATTGCCGGTGCCGACTATGGGCAGGGCTCGTCCCGTGACTGGGCGGCCAAAGGCGTCAGGCTGGCGGGCGTCGAAGCGATTGCTGCAGAAGGGTTCGAGCGTATTCACCGCACCAACCTGGTCGGCATGGGTGTGCTGCCGCTGGAGTTCAAGCCCGGCACCAGCCGTCTGACCCTGAGCATCGACGGCAGCGAAACCTTCGATGTGATCGGCCAGCGCACGCCGCGCGCGACATTGACGCTGGTGATTCAGCGCCGTAACGGCGAGCGCGTCGAGGTGCCGGTGACCTGTCGTCTGGACACCGCCGAAGAGCTCTCTATTTATGAGGCGGGTGGCGTGTTGCAGCGTTTTGCTCAGGATTTTCTGGAGGCCGCTGCATCGTAGCTACGCTGGAGCGTGAGGAACGCCAAGCGTGCGCAAGAGCACTATCGTGCCCATGCTCCGCGTGGGCATGCAGTTCTGGACGCTCTGCGTCCGATTTTGAGCGCTCAGCGCGCTCTTTGAACAGGACAACGAATTCATGGCTAACGCACCACAGATCCGCATCCCGGCCACCTACATGCGCGGCGGCACCAGCAAGGGGGTGTTTTTCAGGCTGACTGATCTGCCCGAAGCTGCACAGGTTCCGGGCGCGGCGCGGGATGCGCTGCTGTTGCGGGTCATCGGCAGCCCTGACCCCTATGAAAAGCAGATCGACGGCATGGGCGGGGCGACGTCGAGTACCAGCAAGAGCGTGATTGTGTCGCGCAGCAGCAGGCCCGACCACGATGTCGATTACCTGTTCGGCCAGGTGTCCATCGACAAACCATTTGTCGACTGGAGCGGCAATTGCGGCAACCTGTCAGCGGCCGTGGGGCCATTCGCGATCACCAATGGTCTGGTCGACCCTGACCGCGTTCCGCAGGATGGCGTGGCGGTGGTGCGCATCTGGCAGGCCAACATCGGCAAGACCATCATCGCTCACGTGCCGATCAGCAACGGCGCGGTGCAGGAAACCGGCGACTTCGAGCTGGATGGCGTGACCTTCCCGGCAGCGGAAGTGCCACTGGAGTTTCTTGACCCTGCGGCGGACGAAGAGGGTGCGGGTGGCTCGATGTTCCCCACCGGCAATCTGGTGGATGATCTGCAGGTGCGCGGCATCGGCACTTTGAAGGCAACCATGATCAATGCCGGCATCCCGACGATTTTCGTCAACGCCGCCGACATCGGCTATACCGGCACCGAACTGCAGGGCGATATCAACGGTGATCCGCAGGCGCTGGCCCGTCTGGAGGCCATTCGCGCCTATGGTGCGCTGCACATGGGCCTGATTGGCAGCATTGATGAAGCTGCCGCACGCCAGCACACGCCCAAAGTGGCCTTTGTCGCTGCGCCCGCCGATTACGTGGCGTCGAGTGGCAAGCCTGTCGCTGCGCAGGATATCGAGCTGCTGGTCCGCGCCGTGTCGATGGGCAAGCTGCACCACGCGATGATGGGCACGGCTGCGGTGGCCATCGGCATAGCGGCGGCCATCCCGGGCACGCTGGTCAATCTGGCCGCTGGTGGTCAGGCGCGCAGCGCAGTCAGCTTTGGCCACCCCTCCGGCACACTGCGGGTCGGCGCCCAGGCCGTTCAGGAGGGCGGTGACTGGAAAGTCACCAAGGCCCTGATGAGCCGCAGCGCCCGCGTGCTGATGGAAGGCTGGGTGCGGGTGCCGCAGCCAGGCGTCTGAGTCGTCGGTTTGACGGAATGACAGCAGCGTCTACTTGAAACGTCGCTCCACGCCTTTTTCGACCAGCACCTTGGCGGAGATTTCTTCCACCGAAAAATGCGTGGAGTTGATGTGTGCAATGTTCTCGCGGCGGAACAGGCTTTCCACCTCGCGCACCTCGAATTCGCACTGCGCGTAGCTGGAGTAGCGGCTGTTGGGCTTGCGCTCGTGGCGGATCGCGGTGAGGCGGTCCGGGTCGATGGTCAGGCCGAACAGTTTTTCGCGATGCTGCTTGAGCGCTGCAGGCAGTTGCAGCCTTTCCATATCATCTTCGGTCAGCGGATAGTTGGCGGCGCGGATACCGAACTGCATGGCCATGTACAGACAGGTCGGGGTTTTGCCGCAGCGCGAGACGCCGACGAGGATGATATCGGCCTTGTCGTAATAATGCGTCCGCGCGCCGTCATCGTTGTCCAGCGCGAAGTTGACCGCCTCGATGCGCTCCATGTAATTGGAGTTATGCCCGATGGAATGCGATTTACCCACGGAGTAGGACGAGTGTGAACTAAGCTCCTGCTCCAGCGGGGCCAGGAAGGTCGAAAAGATATCGATCATGAAGCCATTGGACGTTGCCAGAATCTCGCGAATGTCCTGATTGACGATGGTATCGAAGATGATCGGCCGCACATCGTCCTTGTCGGCGGCATTATTGATTTGTTGTACCATCGCCCGCGCCTTCTCGACGCTGTCGATATAGGGCCTGGTGAACTTGTTGAAGGTAATGTTTTCAAATTGTGCCAACAGGCTCTGGCCCAGGGTTTCGGCGGTGATACCCGTGCCGTCCGAGATGAAGAAAGCGGATCGTTTCATTTTTGCCCCAGGCCTTAAGCAGTTGACGAATTCTGGCTATCATAGGCGTGCTGGCCGGTCCTGAGAGCCCGCAGTTCAGCTTTTTTGCACGCATGCTTTTCGAACACTCGGTTTTGCACGCCCGATCTGTACGTCCGGGCAGACACGCCTGAAGCCACACCGCCTGTGGCGCAGGTGAATGAGCTTTTCCCAACAACAAACACAGTTAGTGGAGAGATCACCTTGGTAGAGTACGTAGTTTCCCTCGATAAGCTCGGCGTCCATGATGTAGAGCACGTGGGGGGCAAAAACTCGTCCCTCGGCGAGATGATCAGCAACCTCGCAGGTGCTGGTGTTTCGGTGCCCGGCGGCTTCGCGACTACCGCCCAGGCTTACCGTGACTTTCTCGAGCTCAGCGGCCTGAACGAGCAGATCCATGCGGCGCTGGACGCCCTTGACGTCGATGATGTCAACGCGTTGGCCCGCACCGGTGCGCAGATTCGTCAGTGGATCATGGAGGCCGAGTTCCCCGAGCAGCTCAACGCCCAGATCCGTACTGCGTTTGCCGAGCTCTCTGCCGGTAATCCGAACCTGGCCGTGGCCGTGCGTTCCTCCGCAACGGCCGAAGATTTGCCGGATGCGTCGTTCGCCGGCCAGCAGGAGACCTTCCTGAACATCCGCGGCGTCGAGAACGTGATCCGCGCGGCCAAGGAAGTCTTCGCTTCACTGTTCAACGACCGTGCGATTTCCTACCGCGTACACCAGGGCTTCGACCACAAGCTGGTCGCGCTGTCTGCGGGTGTGCAGCGCATGGTGCGCTCCGAAACCGGTACGGCCGGTGTCATGTTCACCCTCGACACCGAGTCCGGTTTCCGCGATGTGGTGTTCATCACCGGTGCCTACGGTCTGGGCGAGACGGTCGTGCAGGGCGCCGTCAACCCCGACGAATTCTACGTGCACAAGGACACGCTGGCGGCTGGTCGCCCGGCGATCCTGCGTCGCAATCTGGGCAGCAAGGCGATCAAGATGATTTACGGCGAAGAAGCCAAGGCCGGTCGTTCGGTCAAGGTGATCGACGTCGAGCCTGCCGATCGTGCACGTTTCTGTCTGAGCGATGCCGAAGTGTCCGAACTGGCCAAACAGGCGATGATCATCGAGAAGCACTACAAGTGCCCGATGGACATCGAGTGGGCCAAGGACGGTGACGACGGCAAGCTGTACATCGTCCAGGCACGTCCGGAAACGGTGAAGAGCCGTGCGTCGGCCAACGTCATGGAACGCTATCTGCTCAAGGAGACCGGCAAGGTGCTGGTCGAAGGCCGTGCCATCGGTCAGCGCATCGGCGCGGGCAAGGTGCGTATCATCAAGGACGTGTCCGAGATGGACAAGGTCCAGCCCGGTGACGTGCTGGTGTCGGACATGACCGACCCGGACTGGGAACCGGTGATGAAGCGTGCCAGCGCAATCGTCACCAACCGTGGCGGTCGTACCTGCCACGCCGCGATCATCGCCCGTGAGCTGGGCATCCCGGCAGTGGTCGGCTGCGGCAACGCCACGCATACCCTTCAGGATGGCCAGGGTGTCACGGTTTCCTGTGCAGAGGGCGACACCGGTTATATCTTCGAAGGCGAGCTGGGCTTCGACATCAAGACCAACTCGGTCGATGCCATGCCTGATCTGCCGTTCAAGATCATGATGAACGTCGGCAACCCGGACCGTGCCTTTGATTTCGCCCAGTTGCCCAATGCCGGTGTCGGCCTGGCGCGTCTGGAGTTCATCATCAACCGCATGATCGGCGTGCACCCCAAGGCGCTGCTCAACTATTCGGTGCTGCCACCGGAAATCAAGGAAAGCGTCGACAAGCGCATCGCCGGTTACGACGATCCGGTCGGTTTCTATGTCGACAAGCTGGTCGAGGGCATCAGCACTCTGGCCGCCGCGTTCACGCCGAAAAAAGTCATCGTGCGCCTCTCGGACTTCAAGTCCAACGAGTACGCGAACCTGATCGGCGGCAAGCTCTACGAGCCCGAAGAAGAAAACCCGATGCTGGGCTTCCGCGGTGCGTCGCGCTATATCAGCGAGAACTTCCGTGACTGCTTCGAGCTGGAGTGCCGCGCTCTCAAGCGTGTGCGCGAGGAGATGGGCCTGACCAACGTCGAGATCATGGTGCCGTTCGTCCGCACCCTGGGCGAGGCGAGCCAGGTGATCGATCTGCTGGCCGCCAACGGGCTGAAGCGTGGCGAAAACGGCCTGCGCATCATCATGATGTGCGAGCTGCCGTCCAACGCGATTCTGGCGGAAGAGTTCCTCGAGTATTTCGACGGCTTCTCCATCGGCTCCAACGACCTGACTCAGCTGACGCTCGGTCTCGACCGTGACTCCGGTGTGATCGCTCACCTGTTCGACGAGCGTAACCCGGCCGTCAAGAAGCTGCTGTCCAACGCCATTCAGGCGTGCAACAAGGCCGGCAAGTACATCGGCATCTGCGGGCAGGGGCCTTCCGATCATCCGGATCTGGCGCGCTGGCTGATGGATCAGGGCATCGAGAGTGTCTCGCTCAACCCCGATTCGGTACTGGAGACCTGGTTCTTCCTCGCCGAGGCACAGGCGCCTGTCTGACAGGCGGCGGCTCGCCTGAGGCGCATTCCTCGCAACACCGGGCTGCCGTGTGACGCGAACGCGGCCTGAGCCGTCATGTGGTTCAGGTGTTTGAATGAGGCGGTTTCTTCGGAAGCCGCCTTTTTTATGGCGCACCGCGAGACCCCGGAGCGCGTGGTTTCATCCCGTCTGTCAAACCAGATAAAGAGTGATATGCAGAGCAGCAGCCAGCTTTTTCCCGTGGCCTTGATCAGCGCCGAGCGTCGTGGCGATCTGGTCGAGGACGTCTACCGTCTCAAACCGGCCAATAGCCCCGACGCCAGTGTCGAACTGGCGGTGACCCGGCTGGGGTGCGTCGATCAGCCCGACGTGCGTGGTACTCCGGTGATACTGCTGCATGGCAGTTTTTCCAACCGGCGTTTCTGGTATTCGCCCAAGGGCATCGGTCTGGGCGCGTATCTGGCGCGTGCCGGTTATGACGTGTGGATTCCTGAAATGCGCGGCCATGGCCTGTCGGCTCGCAACCTGAGTTACCGCAGCAATTGCGTGGCGGACTACGCGCGTTTCGATTTGCCAGCAATTGCCGCGTTCGTCATCGAACAAAGTGGCCAGATACCGCACTGGATCGGCCATTCGCTGGGCGGCACGAGCCTGGCGGCAGCCTTGGGCGGTCAGTACCTGGGGGCTGATACTGCGGCGTCCGTGGCGCTGTTCGGCAGCCAGGTCAGCCGTACCTACTGGCCGCTAAAGGTCCCGCCACTGCAATGGTCTGCGAAGTTGCTGTTGAGGTCTTTCGAGCATATCTCCGGACCGCGTTTCAAGCGCGGGCCGGAAGACGAGCCGATCGGTCTGGTTCTGGAAAGCATGCGCTGGCACGGGCTGTTCGGACGTTTCGGTGAGCGTGACAACAACTGGTGGGCAGGGTTGAGCGCGGTTCAGGTGCCGCTTCTGGCTGTCGCTGCGGCGGGCGACCGTCAGGATCCGGTGTGGGCTTGCCGTGAACTGTTCGAGCAGATCGGCAGCGAACACAGGCAATTCCTCTGCCTGGGCCGCGAACACGGCTTCAGCGAGGATTTCGGCCATGTGCAGATGCTGGTCAGCAAGGCTGCGCAGCAGCAGGTCTGGCCGCGGGTGATCGAGTGGCTGGGTGAGTGTTCCGTTCCTGAACAGGTTGCAGAGTTTCAGGTCGCGGTGGGCAGTTAGCCGTTAAAGTCGCTATGGTTAGGCTCGTCCGGTCGTGTCTGTTTCAATAAACCGTCTGTATCAAGCGCGACCTCATAGCCGATGACAGGAGTTGCCCCCATGCATTACCTCACCCCCGATCTGTGTGACGCCTATCCGGACCTGATTCAGGTCGTGGAGCCGATGTTCAGCAATTTTGGCGGCCGCGATTCGTTTGGTGGCCAGATCGTCACGCTGAAATGTTTCGAGGACAACTCCAAGGTCAGGGAGCAGGTCGAGCTCGACGGCAAGGGCAAGGTGCTGGTCGTCGACGGCGGCGGTTCGCTGCGTTGCGCGCTACTGGGTGACATGCTGGCAGACAAGGCTGCAAAGAACGGCTGGGAAGGCATGTTGATCTACGGCTGCATCCGCGACGTGGATGTCATCGCCCAGACCGATCTGGGTGTCCAGGCGCTCGCCAGTCATCCGAAGAAAACCGAGAAGCGCGGCATAGGCGAGCTGAATGTGCCGGTGACCTTTGGCGGCGTGACGTTCCGCCCGGGTGAGTACCTGTACGCCGACAACAATGGCGTCATCATTTCCCCATCAACCCTGACCATGCCGGAATAAGCGAAGTATCCATGTTCGATGAAGCAAACGCGCAGTGGGGGCTGGTTCATGCCCTCGTTTTGGACGGTAAGGGTGGGGCGCGTTTCATCGCTCGAACCGAATTGCAGGACCTTGCGTTGCAGCCAGAGGAAAGCCTCTGGCTGCATTGGGACCGCAGCCACCCGCAGACACATGCCTGGCTGCGCACCGGCAGCGGTCTGAGCGAGTTTGCCTGCGACCTGTTGCTGGAAGAGAACACCCGGCCGCGCTTGCTGCCGTTGCCGGAGCAGGAGCTGCTGCTGTTTCTGCGCGGTGTGAATCTGAATCCCGGTGCCGAGCCGGAAGACATGGTCTCGGTGCGTATCTTCGCCGCCGCGCAGCGGGTGATCTCGCTGCGCCTGCGTCCGCTGCGTGCCACCGAGGAACTGATTGAGCTACTGGGGCAGGGCAAAGGCCCGAAGGGCGCCTCGGAGCTGATCCTGCACCTGGCGCAGCACCTCACTGACAAGGTTCAGGATCTGGTGGGTGAACTGACCGAAATGGTCGATGAAGAGGAAGAAAAGAACGACGCCGACGAACGGTACAATCCCGAGCATGGCAAGCTGCTGCACATCCGTCGACGCGCTGCCGGCCTGCGTCGGTTCCTTGGGCCGCAGCGAGATATTTATGGTCAGCTTTCACGCATCAAGCTGTCCTGGTTTGCCCATGACGACGCTGATTACTGGAATGAGCTGAACAACAGCCTGACCCGTTATCTGGAAGAGCTCGAGCTGACCCGCGAGCGGGTGGGGCTGCTGCTGGAGTCCGAGGACCGGCGCCTGCGCGAGCACATGAACCGCACCATGTACCGCTTCGGGATCATTACCTGTATCTTTCTGCCGATGAGTTTTCTCACCGGTCTGCTGGGTATCAACGTTGGCGGCATTCCGGGTTCGGCCAGTTCGTACGGCTTTCTGGTGGCCTGTCTGCTGATCGTCGCACTGGGCGCAGGGCAGTGGTGGCTGTTCCGCCGTTTGCGTTGGGTATAGGGCGAGCCTGGATGGTTATTTGGCGAGCCTGTGTGACTTGTTGTTTTCGCGTCGCGTCTTTGAATGACATTACGTGAGGTGCCTGATGCACGATCCGTTTGAAGAATCTTTACGCGACATGCTCAATTCTTCATCCTCCAGCCGGGATGATGATGCATGTCTGGGACGCGTCCTGAAGACCGCCAATCGCCAGGTCGGCGCTGGTGTGTTGTTCGGGCTGCTGGGCCGCTGGTCAGAGGCGCTTATGATTGCCGTGAACAACGGCTCGGCCCACGTCTCTCCCGTTTCTCGTCGCACCACGAGTGGTGCGCGTTCTATCGATAAGGCTGATTGAGCATGGAATTGAATCTCTGGACCCAGAGCCTTCTTGCTGCAATGACTGCATTGTGGACCAAAGTCGCAAACTTCATTCCCAACCTGTTCGGCGCCCTGGTTGTGGTGCTGCTCGGTTTTGTCGTCGCCAAGCTGCTCGACGCACTGCTCTCCAAATTGCTGGCCAAGCTGGGCCTTGATCGTCTCGTCGGCGGTACCGGCCTGACCAAGATTATCGGCCGCGCTGGCGTCAAGGTGCCGGTCTCCACGCTGATCGGCAAGGTCGTCTACTGGTTCGTTCTGCTTATATTTCTCGTATCGGCCGCTGAATCATTGGGCCTGCAGAGGGTCTCAGCCACGCTGGACATGCTGGCGCTGTATTTGCCCAAGGTATTTGGTGCCGCGCTGGTGCTGCTGGTCGGAGTGCTGCTGGCGCAACTGGTCAATGGCCTGGTGCGCGGCGCTGCTGAAGGCGTAGGGATCGATTACTCTGCCGGCCTGGGGCGAATTGCCCAGGGGCTGGTCATCATCATCAGTATTTCGGTTGCCATCAGCCAGCTCGAGGTCAAAACCGACCTGCTGAACCACGTTATCGTGATTGCGCTGATTACCGTTGGTCTGACAGTGGCGCTTGCCCTGGGCCTCGGCAGTCGCGAAATTGCCGGGCAGATCATTGCCGGAATCTACGTCCGTGAACTGTTTCAGGTCGGGCAGCAGGTCCAGATAGGGGATACAGAAGGGCAGATCGAGGAAATCGGTACGGTCAAGACAACGCTACTGACAGACGAGGGGGAGCTGGTGTCGTTTTCCAATCGCATCCTGCTCGAGCAGAGAGTAAGCAGCCGTTAAGCGGTTAACCTGCTAATGTATGCCGCCAGGTTGCCGATACAGGCCATGGCGGACATTGACCTGACTGTCGGCAAGATTTGTTTTGAATAAACCTCAACCGTTTTCGACGCGCTATGATCCACACGAGCTCTCAGACGAGGAGCTGGTTGCGCGCGCCCACGTTGAGCTGTTCAATGTGACGCGGGCCTACGAAGAATTGATGCGCCGTTACCAGCGAACACTTTTTAACGTCTGTGCACGTTATCTGGGGAACGATCGCGACGCTGACGATGTCTGTCAGGAGGTGATGCTTAAAGTGTTGTATGGGTTGAAAAATTTTGAAGGTAAATCTAAATTTAAAACCTGGCTGTACAGCATCACCTACAATGAATGCATCACGCAGTACAGGAAGGAACGGCGTAAGCGTCGCTTGATGGACGCGCTGAGTCTGGATCCACTTGAGGAAGCGTCGGAAGAAAAGGCGCCCAAACCTGAAGAACGGGGCGGACTTGATCGCTGGCTTGTGTATGTGAACCCGATCGATCGGGAGATTCTGGTCCTGCGGTTTGTTGCAGAACTTGAATTCCAGGAAATCGCTGACATCATGCACATGGGCTTGAGCGCAACGAAAATGCGTTACAAGCGGGCTTTAGATAAATTACGAGAGAAATTTGCGGGAATCGCCGAAACTTAATACGGTGCAAATATCTCTAACAAACTGGCAAGGTCTGGTAGACTTGCCGCTGAGTTGTCCCCCTGTGTGGGACTGCTTAATAATCATCAGATGGGGATTTAACGGATGAAACTGAAAAACACCTTGGGCTTGGCCATTGGTACTATTGTTGCCGCAACTTCGTTCGGCGCGCTGGCTCAAGGCCAAGGCGCGGTCGAAATCGAAGGCTTCGCCAAGAAAGAGTACTACGACAGCGATCGTAACTTCAAAAACGACGGCAACCTGTTCGGCGGCTCCGTTGGCTACTTCCTGACTGACGATGTTGAGCTGCGTCTGGGCTACGACGAAGTCCACAACGTTCGTAGCGACAGCGGCAAGAACATCAAGGGCGCAGACACTGCTCTGGACGCTCTGTACCACTTCAACAACCCAGGCGACATGCTGCGTCCATACGTATCTGCCGGCTTCTCTGACCAGAGCATCGGTCAAGACGCTCGCCGTGGCCGTGACGGCTCCACCTTCGCCAACATCGGCGGCGGCGCCAAGCTGTACTTCACTGACAACTTCTATGCCCGTGCAGGCGTTGAAGCTCAGTACAACATCGACCAAGGCAACACCGAGTGGGCGCCTAGCGTCGGTATCGGTGTAAACTTCGGCGGCGGCAGCAAGAAAGTTGAAGCGGCTCCAGCTCCAGTAGCTGAAGTGTGCTCCGACAGCGACAACGACGGCGTGTGCGACAACGTCGACAAGTGCCCGGACACCCCAGCCAACGTTACCGTTGACGCTGATGGCTGCCCAGCAGTTGCCGAAGTGGTTCGTGTTGAGCTGGACGTGAAGTTCGATTTCGACAAATCCGTAGTCAAGCCTAGCAGCTACGGCGACATCAAGAACCTCGCTGACTTCATGCAGCAGTACCCACAGACCACCACCACTGTTGAAGGTCACACTGACTCCGTCGGTCCTGACGCTTACAACCAGAAACTGTCCGAGCGTCGTGCAAACGCCGTTAAACAGGTTCTGGTTAACCAGTACGGTGTTGGCGCTAGCCGCGTAAACTCGGTTGGTTACGGCGAAACCAAGCCAGTTGCTGACAACGCAACTGAAGCAGGTCGCGCAGTTAACCGTCGCGTAGAAGCAGAAGTAGAAGCTCAAGCTAAGTAATTAGCCGCTTGTACTGAAAAGCCCGGCTCAGGCCGGGCTTTTCTTTGCCTGCGATTTGGCAGGGTGCTTGCTCAGACGGGCCTGGTGTCAGCCGGCATTCAGCTGCGCGTGGTCCATCAGGCTTTGATTCAGCAGCTCATTGCTGTAAGCCGCAACCGCGCCGATCACCAGAATGGCGGGGCTCTTCAGCTGGAAAGCGGCTGCGTCCTGTTGCATGGCATTCAGGGTGCTACGGCATTCGCGCTGCCATGGCAGCGAAGCGTTCTCGATCATCGCCACCGGCATCTCGCCACTCATTCCGCCTGCCAGCAGGCTCTCGCGAATTTCCGCCAGTTTCGCCACGCCCATGTAAACCACCAGGGTGGTTCCGCCTTGCGCGAGCGCTTGCCAGTTGAGCGTGCTGTCATCCTGAGTGTGGGCGGTGACCAGTGTCACGCCACGGCTTATACCGCGCAGGGTCAGCGAAATGCCGCACTGTGTTGCACCGGCAAGACCCGCTGTAATGCCGTTGACCAGCTCCACGGCGACACCGCGCTCCTGTAGCCATTGAGCCTCTTCACCACCACGTCCGAAGATGCACGGATCGCCGCCTTTGAGGCGGACCACGCATTTGCCCTGACGTACGTAGCGCAGCATCAGGCGATGGATAAACGCTTGCGGCGTCGAGCGGCAACCGCCGCGCTTGCCGACCGCGATCACCCGCGCCCCCGGACAATGCTCCAGCACTGCGGGGTTGACCAGATCGTCGATCAGCACCACGTCGGCTTCATGCAAGGCGCGTACTGCCTTGAGGGTCAGCAATTCCGGGTCGCCGGGGCCCGCGCCTACCAGCCATACTTTTGCGCTCATGCCGCATTCCTCATTCTGTAACCGCCACGGTATGGATCAGTCTTCTTATTTCCGGCACGCAGGAGCCGCACTGGGTGCCGCAGCCCAACTGTGTCTTGAGTTGATTCAGGTCCAGCCCACGCTCGATAGCGCTCATGACTGCGTTCTGGCTGACATTCATGCAGTTGCACAAGGTCTTGTCGCGAGTCTGTGTCGAGTCTTTGCCCGGTTCGCTGCTCAACGGTGCCAACAGCCAGCGTCGCAACGAAGCCTCAACGCGCTCTTCCAGCCACAACGTCTGCAACCAATGCCGGGCAAGTGTTTCGCCGGCCAGGCGAATAGCGGTAATACGATCATCGTCAATCCGTACCCGCTTGCCGATCGAGCGTTTGGGGTCGTCATACGCCATGACCGGTCCCTCATCCAGGCCCAGTACACGATCAATCTGCTGCAGCAGCGCTGAATCGGGTGCTTCTGCGCTGGCGGCGCGTATCACCAGCGCCGGTCGCCCGCGTCCGGCAAGGCCCATGCTCAGGTAAGTGAAGGTGTCGCACAAGGCGCGCAGCGTTTCCATCCGTTGCTGCACGTTGCCCTCGACCAGCGCAAAGAACTGCCAGGGCAGGTGGGCTTTTTCGATCCTGACGCCGGCGTGCTTGAGTTCCGGTTGCTTCGAGACCGGGTCGAAGGCTGGCTGAGTGAGAACGTTGACACCCCCCTTGAGGAACCTGTCGCCCCAATGCATCGGCACAAAGGCCTGGCCGACTGCAACGCTGTCCTCACTGCCGACCGGCAACAGCAGTTCGCCGCGCCGGCTGATCAGTTTGACCAGATCGCCGGGTTGCAGGTCATGGCTGAGCATGTCCTGCGGATTGATGCTCAACACAGCTTCGCTGACATGCCCGAACAAGCGCGCAGCGGTGCCGGTGCGGCTCATGCCGTGCCATTGATCGCGCAGCCTGCCGGTGTTGAGCGTCAGCGGGTAGTCGGCATCGCGCAACTCCCTGGCGGCAATGTAAGGCTCAGACAGGAACTGCGCGCGGCCTGAATCGGTGGGGAAGATGCCATCTTTGTACAGGCGCGGCGTGCCGCTGCTGGCGCCACGCGGGAATGGCCATTGTTGCGGGCCCCGCTGGTCGATGAGCTCGCGGTCGATTCCGGACATGTCCAGATCGCGCCCGACCGTCAGGCCCTTGAACTCATCGAACAAGGCTTTGGGTGTCGCGAAATCGAACAGCGCGGGTGTGTAGGGTTGCAGGCGTTTTTGCAGGCGCTGGGCGAAATCCACCGTGATTGCCCAGTCGGAGCGCGCTTCGCCGGGCGCCTGGATGGCCTTGCGCACGTTGGAGATGCGCCGTTCGGAGTTGGTCACCGTGCCTTCTTTCTCGCCCCAGCTGGCAGCAGGCAGCAACAGATCGGCGTAACGCGCAGTTTCGGTGGTTTTGAACGCTTCCTGGAGTACCACGAACGGGCAGGTTTCCAGCGCTTGCCTGATGCGGTTCTGGTCGGGCAGTGACTGTGCCGGGTTGGTGCAGGCAATCCACAGGGCTTTGATTGTCCCGTTTTGCAATTGCTCGAACAGTTCGATGGCGGAAAGGCCGGGGCTGGCGGGCAGACTGTCGACGCCCCAGTAATCTGCAACCTCCTGACGATGCTGAGGATTTGCCGCGTCGCGATGGCCAGGCAACAGGTTGGACAGGCTGCCGGTTTCGCGTCCGCCCATGGCGTTGGGCTGGCCGGTGAGCGAGAAGGGACCTGCGCCAGGTTTGCCAATCTGGCCGGTCGCCAGATGCAGGTTGATCAGCGCGCTGTTTTTCGCGCTGCCGGCCGTAGACTGATTCAGCCCCATGCACCACAGCGACAGAAAAGCCGGCGCTTCGCCCACCCAGCGGGCGCAGGTGTGCAGCTGTTCCAGAGTAATGCCGCAGAGGGCGGCCACGTGCTCAGGCGGGTAATCACGGACCAGCGTAGCCAGTTCCTCGTAACCCTGCGTGTGCGCGGCAATGAACGCCGGGTCGATCAGCCGTTCGCTCATCAATATATGCAGGATGCCGTGAAACAGCGCGACGTCCGTGCCGGGCTGAATCGCCAGGTGCAGGTCGGCCAGCTCGCAGGTGTCGGTGCGCCGTGGGTCGATGACGATGAGTTTCATCTGCGGACGATGGTTTTTTGCTTCTTCCAGACGACGAAACAGAATCGGGTGCGCGTACGCCATGTTACTGCCGACGATCATCACGCAGTCGCTCAGTTCGATATCTTCGTAGCTGCAGGGCGGTGCATCGGCACCCAGGCTGCGCTTATAGCCAGCCACGGCGGAGGACATGCACAGCCGTGAGTTGCTGTCGATATTGTTGGTGCCGATCAGGGCGCGCGCCAGCTTGTTGAACGCGTAGTAGTCTTCGGTCAGCAACTGGCCGGAAATGTAGAAGGCAACGCTGTCCGGGCCGTGTTCGCGAATGGTCTGGGCAAACACATTGGCCGCGTGTTCCAGTGCGGTATCCCAATGGGTGACGCTGCGCGCCAGGCCTTTGCTCAGGCGCAGTTCCGGGTACAGCGCGCGGGCTTCGATGTCGCCGGTCAGGTGCAGGCTCGAGCCTTTGCTGCACAGCTTGCCGAAGTTGGCCGGGTGCTTCGGATCGCCGCTGACGCCGAGAACATGCTCGCCGTCATGTTCGATCAGTACGCCGCAGCCCACGCCGCAATAGCAGCAGGTCGATGCCGTGATCCGAGGGGTGTGAAGGGCAAGGCTGTTCATGCGCAGGCCGCCTGCGCAGCAGCGGGTTTGCCGAACATCAGATGATCGCGTATGGCGTCGATTCCCTGGCCATCACGGATCTGCTGCAAGTACCAGTTGCCGTCGGCGGTGTCGCCGTACAGGCAGGCGCCGACCAGTACGTCGTTCTTGATCACCAGCTTCTTGTAGACGCCGCCAATGGGATCGGAAAGGGTGATGCTTTCAGTGCCTTCACCGCCGAGGAAATCCCCGGCGGAAAACAGGTCGATGCCGGTGACTTTAAGCTTGGTCGAGGTGACCGAACCCGGATAACGCGCGAAGCCCAGTTGCGCAAGGTGATTGGCGCAGACCCGCGCCTGCTCGAACAGCGGCGCCACCAGCCCATAGGCAATGCCGCGGTGGCTGACGCATTCGCCAATCGCGTAGATGCGTGGGTCGTAGGTCTGCAAGGTGTCATTGACCAGAATGCCGCGGTTACAGGGCAGGCCGGCTTGCTCGGCCAATTCGGTATTGGGCCTTATGCCTGCGGCCATGACCACCAGATCGGCATCGATCCTGTCGCCGTTGTTGAATTGCACCGCGGTTACGCGGCCCTGATCATCGCCGAGCAGGGCGTTGGTCTGTTCGTCGAGGCGAAAGCTCAGGCCGCGCTTTTCCAGTGCCGCTTGCAGCATCCGTCCGCTGGTCTTGTCCAGTTGGCGCTCCAGCAGCGTCTGGCCATTATGAATAACCGTGACTTGCATGCCGCGCAGGCTCAAGCCGTTGGCCGCTTCCAGGCCGAGCAGGCCGCCGCCGATGACGACTGCGCGTTTGTGCGTGACGGCGGTGTCGATCATCTGCCGCGTGTGGCTGATGTCGCGATAGCCGATGACGCCGTTCAGCGTGTTGCCGGGGATCGGCAGTATGAACGGCCGCGAACCGGTGGCAATCAGCAGCCGATCATAATGGGCCTGGGTGCCGTCATCGGCGATCACCAGGCGTTTGATGCGATCGATCTTCACCACGCGGCGGTTGAGCAACAACTCGATTCCGTTGCGTTGGTACCAGTCGAGATCGTTGAGCACGATGTCTTCGAAATTCTGTTCACCAGCCAGCACCGGCGACAGCAGGATGCGATTGTAATTGGGGTGTGGCTCGGCGCCGAAGACCGTGATGTGGTAAAGGTCTTCGCTCAGTTTCAGCAACTCTTCGAGTGTGCGCACGCCGGCCATGCCGTTGCCGATCATCACCAGTTTGAGTTTGGTCATCTTGCCTCCGAGTCACTGCAGCGCGTGCTCGACACGTTTCGCGCAAACAAAAAAAGGCGTCCCGTCAGTGGCCTGACGAGGACGCCTTTGTCCGGTCCCGTTCTCTCGGGAGACGCAGCCTTCATCGTTGAGGGCTGCGTGTTATGAATTATCTGCAAGAGACCATGCAGTGCTTGTGCCAACTCGCATCTGCCGGCCTGCGCGGTGTGCAGTCGATAACCCAGGCCTTTTCTGCACTGCGCTGAGGCGCGTTGCACAGAAGCGGGGCGCAAGGGCTCAGTGGCGGCCCAGCAACCCGATCACCAGCACCAGATTGAACAGCAGGGAGAGCAGCGCCAGTGTTCGCCAGACTTTCAGTGGTTCGCGTTCCAGCAGCGGACGCGGTTTTGTCACCAACGGACGATGCTCGGCTTGCTCCAGTTCCAGCAACCACTGTTCAGCGGTTTCGTAGCGCTGGTTCGGGTCGGCGTGCAGTGCCTTGTCCAGGCTTTGGCTCAGCCACTGCGGCAGATCCGGCCGATAACGGCTGGCAGGTATCGGTGCGCCGAAGCGACGGTGCTGAAAGGCTTCGATCTCGCCGTAAGGGTATTGCCCTGTCAGCAGGTAATACAAAGTGACGCCTGCCGCGTAGAGGTCCTGCTGCGGATGCGGTTCGGCACCGTTGAAGGCCTCCGGTGCTATATAGCTCGGTGTGCCGGGCAGGTCTTCGGTGTTGACCGCCGAAAGGCCCGGGCAGAACGCCAGGCCAAAATCCAGCAGGCGCAACTCGCCGTCGTCGGCCAGCAGCAGGTTTTCCGGTTTGATATCGCGATGGATGATGTTGCGTCGATGCAGCAGGCCCGTGGCCCGTAGCAGCCGGGTGGCGAGGTCCTGCCACTGGGCCAGCGGCAACGGCCCGTTGTCAGTGAAGCGCTCGGCCAGTGTGTGCCCGGGATACTCGCGCATCACGTAATACAGATGCTGGCGGTCTGTCAGCGGGTGTATCTCGGGAAAGAAGCGCCCGGCGACCCGGCGCAGAAACCACTCCTCCAGCAGCAGCCCCTGACCGGCGCCAGTTTCGTCATGGCGACTGGCCGGCAGGGTTTTCAACAGCCAGGGTTGCTCATGGATATCGGTGACCCGATATACGATGGACTGGCGCGATTGCGCCACGACGTTGCCGACTTTCCAGCCCTCGAATGCCTGATCGGCCTTGAGCGCGGGTGGCAGCGGCCATTGTTGCAACTGCAGCAACGCGTCCCCCAGATCATCCTCGCCGAGCGTGTCGACCTGAATCAGCAGGGCGCTGGCATTGTCCTGACTGCCGGCCAGGTGCGCCGCGCTGACCAGGGTTTTCACCGCCGCGTCGAGGTCGTGCTGTTCGCCCAGAATCGAGCGAATGCTCGCATCGCCCAGCGTCGCCCAGATGCCGTCGCTGACCAGCAGCAGGCGCTCGCCTTCACACAGTTCGCCGTCCAGGTAATCCATGACCACGTACTGATCCAGGCCCAGGGCACGCTTGAGCACATGCTGCATGTCGGCCTGTTCCCAGACGTGATCTTCACTGATGCGTTTGAGCGTCCCGGTTTGCCAGCGATAAACCCGGCAGTCGCCGACATGGGCGAGGGTGAAGCGCCGACCGCGCAGTACCAGAGCGCTGAGGGTGGTCAACAGGCCGTTGGCCAGCAGCCAGCGATTCTGCGCCAGCAGCAGGCGATCAAGGGACTGCGCCACGCCCCAGGTTTCCGGCGTGGCGTAATAGTCGAGGGCCAGCGCCTGCAGCGTGGACTGCGCCGCCAGTGCGCCGTCGGCACACTGGCTGACGCCGTCGGCAAGGGCGAACAGATAGCCTTTGCTGGCCGCCAGCGCCGGGACTGGCGTGACCAGGCGCACGGCGTCCTGATTCTCCGCTCGCGGTCCGCTGGCGCTGAATTGCGCGAACTGCAATTGCAGGGTCATCGGCGCTTCAGACCCGAGCCGCCGTGACTGCGGCCGAACCCCAAGTGGTTCTCCAGCGACGCTTGACGTTCAGCAGGCCGAACCAGGCCAGTACCGCCAGGCCGGCGAACAGCCACAGGCCCAGCTGGTAGTCGCCGGTGTTCTGTTTGATGGTGCCCAGGCCGGCGGCCAGCAGGAAACCACCGATGCCACCCGCCATGCCGATCAGGCCGGTCATGACCCCGATTTCCTTGCGGAAGCGCTGCGGTACCAGCTGGAATACCGCGCCGTTGCCGGCCCCCAGGCCCAGCATGGCGGCCACGAACAGCGCCAGTGCTGCCCACGAACTTGGCAGGTTGAAGCCCACGGCGGCGATGCCGATGGCGGCAACCGCATACATCACGGTCAGCGTGCGAATCCCGCCGAAACGGTCGGCCAGCGCGCCACCCAGCGGACGCATCAGGCTGCCGCCGAACACGCAGGCAGCGGTGTAGTAACCGGCAGTGATCGGGCTCAAACCGTATTGGTCGTTGAAATAGCCAGGCAGGGCGCTGGCCAGGCCAATGAAACCACCGAACGTCACGCTGTAGAAAAACATGAACCACCAGCTGTCACGATCACCCAGCGCCTTGAGGTAGTCCGCCATGGATTTGGGTTTGCTGCGTTGCGGGGCGTTGCGTGCCATCAGGGTGAAGGCGATCAGGGTCAGGACCAGCGGAATCAGCGCCAGGCCGAAGACGTTGCTCCAACCGAAACTGGCGGCCAGCACCGGCGCGATCAGCGCGGCCAGTACAGTGCCGGAATTGCCCGCACCGGCGATGCCCATGGCCTTGCCCTGATGCTGCGCTGGATACCATTGCGACGCCAGGGGCAGCGCGACGGCGAACGAAGCACCGGCCATACCGAGGAACACACCCAGCACCAGCACCTGGCCGTAGGTGTGAATGCCCAGTTGCCAGGCAGCCAGCAGCGCGCCGATGACGATCACCTGGCCGATGATCCCGGCGGTCTTGGGCGACAGCTGGTCGGCCAGCAGGCCCATGAAGAAGCGCAGCACCGCACCCGCCAGAATCGGTGTGGCGACCATCAGGCCACGTTGCTGAGTGGTCAGCTGCAGGTCAGTGGCAATCTGCACCGCCAGCGGACCAAGCAGGTACCAGACCATGAAACTCAGGTCGAAATAGAGAAAGGCCGCGAACAGGGTCGGTTTGTGGCCTGCCTTCCAGAAGCTTGTATCCATGTGCACACCTCATCATCTGCTAGTTAGTCAGTCGGGCCATGACCACGACACGGGTTATTCAGACGCTGTGGTGGAGTGTTCCGAATGACGGCGACTCCACCGGCCCCTGCGCCGGGGCCAAAACGCAAAAAACGTCGCCTCTCTGTCCACTGGCGTGGAAAGGGATGAGCGACGTCTTTGTCGTAAAAGGTGATAGCCGCCGTTGGCTACCGGTGCGATTGCTTTAGCAATAGACGGGCCAAGGGCCGTGCAAGCGCGCCGGCCGCACGTTGCAGGCAGGTTGTAGGGTCTTCAGCGGTTGGGTGGTGAGTTGATGTATGACCTTGAACCGGGCGTCGGCCAGCAGACGCGCTGCAAAAAAGGGCATGGCGGCGAAAAGCCAGATAAACATTTGCGCAGTCCGTATCAAGCAACAGGCACGGGCATGTTAATAAAATCAGGATTGGTTCATTAACATTGGAGTTATTTAATATTATTTAATGTGCCATCAGTTTTAGGCGTAAGTACTGTCATTGTGATGCTGTTTCAATGCGTCTCTATGACGGCCTTAATATATATGAATTAATACGCGGCCCGTCGCGGTTGTACGATAACAGCGCCTTAAATATTTAATTTACTTTGTGGAGTATCTCTGAGAGCATCGCTTCTGTCGCAACGTGTGACGCTTGATCAACAGAAAGTGTTTTCACTTTTCAATCCGGTAATCTGTAGTTGCAGTTTGCCAGTCAATTTCGATAAATGCTTACTGTGTAAGAAGTTATCGGCTACTCGCTCTTTTCTCGGTTTCCGGTTGTCCCCGACACCTGAATGCCCGACACACTCTGCACCTCGGCATTGCACCCGTGCCTGCCGTGTTGTCTTCCTATACGCGCTGCTTGTACAGGCGCCTGCAAAGGACATCATCATCATGAGTAACATCAATTACGCCCCTACCGTCTGGTCCCGTGCCGATGCGTTGAAGGTCAATGAAAATGACCCGACCACCACGCAGCCGCTGGTAAAACCGGACTTTCCGGTCATGAGTGATAAGGTCTTCATCTGGGACACCATGCCGTTGCGCGAGCTTGACGGCACGGTGGTCTCAGTCAACGGCTGGTCGGTCATCGTCACGCTGACAGCTGATCGCCACCCCGACGACCCGCAGTATCTCGGCGCCAACGGCCGCTACGACATCAAGCGCGACTGGGAAGATCGTCACGGGCGGGCGCGCATGTGCTACTGGTATTCGCGTACCGGCAAGAACTGGATCTTCGGTGGCCGGGTCATGGCCGAAGGCGTGTCGCCCACCACCCGCGAGTGGGCGGGCACACCGGTACTGTTGAATGACAAGGGTGATATCGATCTGTACTACACCTGCGTGACACCGGGGGCGACGATTGCCAAAGTACGCGGCCGTATTGTGACGTCCGATCAGGGCGTGGAGTTGAAAGACTTTACCCAAGTCAAAAAACTGTTCGAGGCCGATGGCACTTATTATCAAACCGAAGCGCAGAACTCGACGTGGAACTTCCGCGACCCGAGTCCGTTTATTGATCCCAATGATGGCAAGTTGTATATGATCTTTGAAGGTAATGTTGCCGGCGAACGCGGTACGCATACCGTTGGTGCTGCAGAACTTGGCCCGGTGCCACCAGGCCATGAAGAAGTTGGGGGTGCGCGTTTTCAAGTGGGCTGTATCGGTCTGGCGGTTGCGAAAGATCTCAGCGGTGAAGAATGGGAAATATTACCGCCACTGGTGACTGCGGTGGGTGTCAATGATCAGACCGAACGTCCGCATTATGTCTTTCAGGACGGCAAGTATTATTTGTTCACCATTAGTCACAAGTTTACGTATGCCGACGGTGTGACCGGGCCGGATGGCGTTTACGGTTTTGTGGGCGAGCATTTGTTCGGGCCTTACCGGCCGATGAATGCATCCGGACTGGTGCTGGGCAATCCGCCTGCACAGCCTTTCCAGACGTACTCCCACTGCGTGATGCCCAACGGCCTGGTGACTTCGTTCATCGACAGCGTGCCCACCAGCGGCGATGACTACCGTATCGGCGGCACCGAGGCGCCGACGGTCAGAATCCTGTTGAAAGGCGACCGCTCGTTCGTGCAGGAAGAGTATGACTACGGCTACGTGCCGGCGATGAAGGATGTGCAACTGAGCTGACAGGCTGCGCCCCTGTAACCTGTGAAGAACGCCTGTACGGACAGGCGTTCTTCCTGGCTTCAGCCCAGCAGTTCGCTCATCGCGATAATCTGCTCGGCCACCTGAATCAGCTTCTGCTGACGACTCATTGCCTGACGTCGCATCAGCGTGTAAGCGTCTTCTTCGTTGCAATCCTTCATTTTCATCAGCAGCCCCTTGGCCAGTTCGATGCGCTTGCGCTCGGCCAGTTGCTGATCGCGTGCATGCAGTTGCGCGCGCAGCGCCTGATCGCTTTCAAAGCGCGCCATCGCCACATCCAGAATCGGTTGCAGCCGTTGCGCCTGGATACCCTCGACGATATAAGCGCTGACTCCGGACTTGATCGCCTGGCGCATCACGCCCGGATCGTGCTCGTCGGTGAACATCACGATGGGCCGTGGCTGGTCGCGGCTGACCAGCACCACTTGCTCCATCACGTCGCGACCAGGTGATTCAGTGTCGATGAGGATGACGTCCGGGCGCACGGCTTCAACGCGCGCGGGCAGGTCGATGATCAGTCCGGATTCGTCGATCACGTCGAAACCGGCCTCTATCAAGGCTGACCTGAGGCGGCCGACCTTTTTGGCGGTGTCATTGATAAGCAGGATACGCAGCATGGTTACGTTCTCCGTCAACGACTGGCCACAGCGGGCACGTCGTCGGCCAGCGAGTGGAGCTTGAAGCTACGCGCGTAGCCCGCCGGATCGCTGCCGTCCCAGACCCTGCCATCGATCAGCTGGCTGCTGCGCAAGGTTGCGGCGGGTACGTCGATACCCAGCGCACTGGCTGCCTGACGGTACAGGTCGAGTTGCTGAACGCGGCTGGCCACCGCCAGGTAATCCGGGTCTTCGCGCAACAGGCCCCAGCGTCGGAACTGGGTCATGAACCACATGCCGTCGGACAGCCAGGGGTAGTTGACCTGTCCCTGGGCATGGAAGCTGACCGCGTGAGGGTCTTGCCAGTGATTGCCGAGACCGTCGCTGTACTGGCCGAGCAAACGCGGCTCGATGCAGTCCACTGAGGTGTCCAGGTAATCGGCACCGCTTAGGAGTTGTGCGGTGCTGCGCCGGTTATGATCGTTTTCCTCGATGAAGCGGCTCGCTTCCAGTACGGCCATGATCAGCGCTCTGGCGGTGTTGGGGTTCTGCTCGACAAACTCTCGGGTACAGCCGAGCACCTTGCCCGGGTGATCCGGCCAGATCGACTGGCTGGTCGCCATGGTGAAGCCCAGTTGCTGCTGTACGGCGCTGGCGCCCCAGGGTTCGCCGACGCAGAAACCGTCGATGCGCCCGGCCTGCAGGTGTTGCGCCATTTGCGTGGGCGGCACCACGACACTGTTCACATCATCGAGCGGATGAATGCCCTGACTGGCCAGCCAGTAGTAGAGCCACATGGCATGGTTGCCGGTGGGAAAGGTCTGCGCGAAGGTCAGCTTTGAGCCGCTTTGGTGCGCGTGCTTGTCCAGTGCTTCAGGAGTGATCACGCCGGCCTGCTGCAACTCGCGGGACAGGTTGATGCACTGCCCGTTCTGGTTGAGTCCCATGAGGATGGCCATGTCGGTCGCCGGGCCACCGCTGATGCCCAGTTCCACCGCGTAGATCAGGCCGTACAGGCTGTGTGCCGCCTGCAGCTGCCCGCTGACCAGTCTGTCGCGCAGCCCGGCCCAGGAGGTCTGACGCTCGAGGTTCAGGCTCAGGCCGTAAGGCTGGGCGAAACCCTGCGTGGCCGCGACCACCAGCGGGGCACAGTCGGTCAATGCCATGAAGCCCACGTCCAGGCTGTTCATTTCCGGGGCGTCGCTACCGGCCACCCAGTCCAGCGCATTACCGGTTCGTTCGTTCATCGCGCGTGCTTCATCAAAGGTCCGTCCAGAAAAAAGGCGTCGTCCGACCCGATGCCGAGTCGCTCTTCGTTATATACAAGTCTGTTTTTGATTCTGGCCGGAGGCGGTAGGAGCGAACTTGTTCGCGAAAGGGCCGGTACAATCGCTGAAAATCTATCGTCTGAAACACGGTCTTCGCGAACAAGTTCGCTCCTACGCCCTTCTGGCAGAAGCGTGAAAAACCCTGTAATTCGGGCTTTCCAGGGCTGTATATAACGCTGAGTGCCAGTGCAAGGGGCTGAAGCGACGCCGTTGTCCATGCACCGCTCCGCCGTTGGAGTGAGTGCCGATAGTGGTTTCAAGCAAGGCATATGCCATCGCCGGGGGAGGGCGAGCAACAAGTTTGTCGCGCGCCTCGCCTGACAGGCCCGCACACGTCTATAATCGCCACCCTGAATTCAGCTGCTCACGAGCCCATCCCGCCATGTATAACCTGGCCCGCCAGTTACTGTTCAAACTTTCCCCGGAAACCTCTCATGACCTGTCGCTGGACCTGATCGGTGCAGGCGGACGGCTGGGCCTCAACGGCCTGCTGAGCAAGTCCCCGGCGAAGTTGCCGGTCAGTGTGATGGGCCTTGAGTTTCCCAACCCCGTGGGGCTGGCAGCCGGCCTGGACAAGAATGGTGCGGCCATCGATGGCTTCGCGCAACTGGGCTTCGGTTTCGTCGAGATCGGCACGGTGACGCCACGTGCGCAGCCGGGCAATCCCAAGCCGCGTATTTTCCGCCTGCCCAACGCCGAGGCGATCATCAATCGCATGGGCTTCAACAATCTGGGTGTCGACAACCTGGTGTCCCGTGTCGAAGCGGCAAAGTATCGCGGCGTTCTGGGCATCAATATCGGCAAGAACTTCGACACGCCGGTCGAGCGCGCGGTCGACGATTACCTGATCTGTCTGGACAAGGTCTATGCCCATGCCAGCTACGTCACGGTCAACGTCAGTTCGCCCAACACGCCGGGGCTGCGCAGCCTGCAGTTCGGCGATTCGCTCAAGCAACTGCTCCAGGCCCTGAGCCTGCGCCAGCAGGAACTGACGCAACGGCATGGCAGGCGTGTGCCGCTGGCGATCAAGATTGCCCCGGACATGACCGACGAAGAGACCGTGCTGGTGGCCGCAGCCCTGATCGAGTCCGGTATGGACGCAGTCATTGCTACCAACACCACGCTGAGCCGCCAAGGCGTCGAAGGCCTTCCGCATGCTGATCAGGCGGGCGGTTTATCGGGCGCGCCGGTTCGGGAAAAAAGCACGCACATCGTCAAGGTTCTGGCCGGTGAGCTCGCGGGTCGTCTGCCGATCATCGCCGCCGGGGGGATCACCGAAGGCCGGCATGCCGCCGAGAAGATCGCTGCGGGTGCCAGTCTGGTGCAGATCTATTCGGGGTTCATCTACAAGGGCCCTGCGCTGATTCGCGAGTCGGTGGATGCCATTGCGGCAATGCCTCGCGCTGCACGCTGAGCCCGGGGTAAAAAAAGGGGCTCTGCAAGAGAGCCCCTGGGCGTTGGCCCGCCGCCCGGGTCGGGCGTGCATGGTGCAGGTGTGAATCAGTCAGTCATGTATGGCCCGACAGAGGCCTGAAAGTCTTTGATGTGAATCGCCTCATCCGACCGCGTGAAGTTCGTTGAGTCTGTGGATGCCCGCAGTGCCGGTCATACCGTCCCAGTTGTCGCCGCGTCCTTCGCGCCAGCCATTGATCCATGCCTGGCGTACTGACGGTAGAGTAAAAGGGCAAAGCTCACGGGATTTACCATGAACGCCGTATTGATAACCGCGTAAAAATGCTCTTTCCAACGGATCACGCTTAAGTCTTCTCATAGGGTAATGCCCTCGTCTGTTGACTGTAATATCCCTGAGACCCCGTGATGAGGTCGGGCAGAATCTTCTGCCGTTGGGGCCCGCTGCCGGCGTCGCGGGCCTTGATGCCATCACCATTGCAGCGATGACCTGAGACGATTTCTAACCAAAGCGCAGGGCGGTGTGAATGATCGTTTTGTCATAAGCACGTCACATTCAGGTCTGTCGAGCAATAAGCGCAGACCTGTTTCAACCCTGATTTTTTCTGCAGCCCCGTGAACATGGGGTGTTGCGAGCCCATTGAGATCGCTTATCAGGCTCATATACTGGCTCAATGCCTTGGCTGCTTAAGCGACGAAGGGTCATAAAGAGGCTGCAAAAATGTGACTTTTCAAAACACGACTTTTGATTGCGTGCTTTTATTGCCGACGTTGCCCTGCCTGATATCTGTTCTAATACGCGCCAAAACTGCCGCAATGACATGACAGGATCATGCGGTGGACCGGCACACATCACGTGCCACGCAGGCGTTCTCCATGAAAGACGCCTGTTCAAATCTGGCAGGGCAATGCGTTGCCCGCCGCAGACGGCTCAGGCCCTGGAATACACATGTCGGATCTCTACGAACTTTTCCTCACTTGCCCCAAAGGCCTTGAAGGCCTGCTTGCCGAGGAAGCCACTGCGCTGGGTCTGCAAGAGACCCGTGAACACACCTCAGCCATTCGCGGCTCGGCGGACATGGAGACCGCTTACCGGCTGTGTCTCTGGTCGCGCCTGGCCAACCGCGTGTTGCTGGTGCTCAAGCGCTTCCCGATGAAGGATGCCGAAGACCTGTACCACGGCGTACTGGATGTCGAGTGGCAGGATCATCTCGAATCCGACGGCACCATTGCGGTGGAATTCAGTGGTCATGGTTCGGGCATAGACAACACCCATTTCGGTGCACTGAAGGTCAAGGATGCGATCGTCGACAAGCTGCGCACCCCGGATGGCGAGCGTCCGTCGGTCGACAAGATCAACCCCGATCTGCGCGTGCACCTGCGTCTGGATCGCGGCGAGGCCATTCTGTCCCTCGACCTTTCCGGGCACAGCCTGCACCAGCGCGGTTACCGTCTGCAGCAGGGCGCTGCGCCGCTGAAGGAAAACCTCGCCGCCGCCATCCTGATCCGCGCTGGCTGGCCGCGTATTGCTGCCGAGGGCGGCGCGCTGGCTGACCCGATGTGCGGTGTCGGTACCTTCCTGGTCGAGGCCGGGATGATCGCCGCCGACATCGCGCCGAACATCAAGCGTGAACGCTGGGGCTTCTCGGCCTGGCTGGGCCATGTCCCGGCGCTGTGGCGCAAGCTGCACGACGAAGCGCTGGCCCGCGCCGAGGCCGGGTTGGCCAAAACACCTTCGTGGATTCGCGGTTACGAAGCCGATCCACGGCTGATCCAGCCGGGACGCAACAACATCGAACGTGCCGGCCTGAGCGACTGGATCAAGGTCTATCAGGGCGAAGTCGCGACCTTCGAGCCGCGTCCCGATCAGAATCAGAAAGGCCTGGTGATCTGCAACCCTCCGTACGGCGAGCGTCTGGGAGATGAAGCCAGTCTGCTGTATCTCTACCAGAACCTTGGCGAGCGCCTGCGTCAGGCGTGCCTTAACTGGGAAGCTGCGGTGTTCACCGGCGCGCCGGACCTGGGCAAGCGCATGGGCATTCGCAGCCACAAACAGTATTCGTTCTGGAACGGCGCCTTGCCGTGCAAGCTGCTGCTGATCAAGGTCACGCCTGATCAGTTCGTGACCGGCGAGCGACGCACCCCCGAGCAGCGTCAGATCGAACGCGAAAATCCTGTCGAGGTTGAAGTCGTCGAGCGCAAACTCAACAAGAACGGCAACCCGATCAAGCCGGAACCGGTGGTGGTCGAACAGGCGCGCCTGAGCGAAGGCGGGCAGATGTTTGCCAATCGCCTGCAAAAGAACCTCAAGCTGATGGGCAAGTGGGTGCGTCGCGAAGGGATCGATTGCTACCGCGTGTATGACGCCGACATGCCTGAATACTCGCTGGCGATCGATCTGTATCACGACTGGGTGCATGTCCAGGAATACGCAGCACCCAAGTCCATTGATCCGGAAAAGGCGTCAGCGCGGCTGTTCGATGCGCTGGCGGCCATTCCGCAAGCACTGAACATCGACAAGAACCGCGTGGTGATCAAGCGTCGCGAGCGTCAGAGCGGCACCAAACAGTACGAGCGCCAGAGTGCTCAGGGCCAGTTTCTGGAAGTCAGCGAAGGCGGCGTCAAGCTGCTGGTCAATCTGACCGACTACCTGGACACCGGGCTGTTTCTCGATCACCGGCCGATGCGCATGCGTATTCAGCGCGAGGCGTCCGGCAAGCGCTTCCTGAACCTGTTTGCCTATACGGCGACGGCCAGTGTGCATGCTGCCAAGGGCGGTGCGCGCAGCACCACCAGCGTCGACCTGTCGCGGACCTATCTGGACTGGGCGCGTCGCAACCTGTCGCTGAACGGTTTCTCCGACAAGAATCGTCTGGAGCAGGGCGACGTGATGGCCTGGCTGCAGGCCAACCGCGACGAGTACGACCTGATCTTCATTGACCCGCCGACGTTCTCCAACTCCAAGCGCATGGAAGGCATTTTTGATGTCCAGCGTGATCAGGTCGAGCTGATCGATCTGGCCATGGCGCGTCTGGCGCCGGGGGGCGTGTTGTACTTCTCCAACAACTTCCGCAAGTTTGTGCTCGATGAAAACCTGAGTCAGCGTTATGCGGTCGAGGACATTACCGCGCACACCATCGACCAGGACTTTGCCCGTAACGGCAAGATCCACCGCGCCTGGAAAATCATGGCGCGTAGCTGATCCGGTGCGCGATGAACCGATCGGTAACGGTCCGGTCATCGCGCCTCGCGACACTTCCTGCACTCGTTTGCATGCCCGTGTGCTCAAACGCGTTTGAGCCCTGGGCAAATGCCCGATTTGTGGTTGCGTATAAACGGCATATTAATCAATAAGTTGATGTGAAAAGCCTGAGCGTATGGACTTTGATGAAAATTATTTCACAAAGGCTGAAGCTTTTGCATTGCACGGAGTTGCGCGGTGTTATACTCGTGATATCAGATGGCTATACACTTTTAGTTGTTAGTATTTAGATCGTAATCCTACGGTTATGCAATTGCTGTCTTATTGCATCTCTTGTCTGTTTTCGTTTCCTCGGATTGTGCACTTTTATTCCCGATATGATTTCCTCGGGAAAGCGGTATATCGAATTTCAATTGTCGACCTCTTGAGTGACGTCCCTGTTCAATCGGGCGACTGAAGGTATCGACTGTGTTCCGAGATTGTCCACGCCGTACCCACCTCCGAAGGTAACAAGATGAGAAACGTCAAGGTCGCTGTTCGTGCCGGGATGAGCTTTATGCTGATCACCTGCCTGCTCATCGCGCTGGGAGGGATCGCGCTATGGAAAATGGGCGAGTTACGGGCCAGCATGGAATCGCTGGAAAAGGACGCGATGGCCAGCATCATACAGGCTAACAAAATAAGCAGCGCCACGCTGCGTTTGCGACTGGATGCCCGGCGATTGATTGCACAGACTGACCCGCAGGCTCAGACAATTACCGTGACTCGATTGAAAGCTGCGCGAGAAGACATGCTCAAACAATCTGCTGCATATGCGCCGCTGGCAAGCGCTGCCGATGAGGCAAGTCTCTATCAAACCGTCACTGCGTCCGCCCAGAAGTTTGCGTCACTTCTGCATACGGTGCTCGAATTGATTCAGAAAGGTGCCAACGCTGATGCGGTGACGTTTACCGACACCAATATAGTGCCCGTCACCGGTGAGTTGCAGACCGCCATCGATGCGTTGGTGCAGATGAATATTGATCAGGCCGATCAACTGAGTGTGCGTGCAGAAGCCGCCTATGAAAGTGGTTTTATGTTCACAGTGGTTATTATTATAGTGTCATTGATTATTACCATATTTCTCGCGATTCTGTTGACGCGCAGTATTGTCACGCCTTTGAAATCATTGTTGTCGGTCAATGAGCGTATTGCCAGCGGTGATCTTCGTGGTGATATTCCGGTCACCGGTGACGATGAGTTTTCCGAACTGCAACGCGCGACACTGGCCATGCAGAAGAACCTGCGACAAACCATTGGCCTGATCGGCAACTCGTCACAGCAACTGGCTTCCGCTGCCGAAGAAATGAACTCCATCACCGTGCAGTCCAGCACCGGGTTGGGGCGTCAGAATCAGGAGATCGAGCAGGCCGCCACGGCGGTCAACGAAATGACCGCAGCGGTCGATGAGGTCGCACGCAACGCAGCAGCTGCGTCTGACGCAGCGAAAGAATCCAACGCCTCCACCGTGCGCGGGGCTGAGCGAGTGGCCAGTACCGTCACCGCGATCGAAAAACTGAGCGCCACGGTGCTTGCCACCAGTGCTGACGTGCAGCGTCTGGCCGGACAATCCAACGACATCAGCAAAGTCCTCGCGGTGATTCGTACCATCGCCGAGCAAACCAACCTGCTTGCTCTCAACGCCGCTATTGAAGCCGCTCGTGCCGGCGAGCAGGGGCGCGGTTTTGCGGTGGTGGCGGATGAGGTCCGGGCACTGGCGCATCGCACCCAGCAGTCCACCCAGGAAATCGAGCAAATGATCGGCGCCGTTCTAGAGGGCTCCGAACAAGCCACCCGGTCGATGCAGGAAAGTTGCATGGGCGCGCAGGATACTCTGGGGGTTGCACATGAGGCCGGTGCAGCGCTTGACGATATTGCCCGGCGTATCGAAGAAATCAATGACATGAACACGCTGATCGCCACAGCTTCCGAAGAGCAGGCGCAGGTGGCTCGTTCCATCGACCACAATCTGATCAGTATTCGCGACCTGTCCGTGCAGAGTACCGAGGGCGCCAATCAGACTTCCCTTGCCAGTGGCGAACTGTCGAGACTGGCCATTGAAATGAATGGCGTCGTTACACGATTCAAGATGTAACTTGATTGGCTGTCCGCAAGGCGAGGCCATGTCTTCAAGCTTGCGGACAGACCAACGGATCGTCCTGAAACAGGCATAAGCCTATGAAAATTATTGGCGAATAGCTATAACAGAAGTCATAGCCAGCCTGACGCTTCCGTATGTTGGCGTCATGAGTTTGTGTGTATGACAGTGAAACGGTTCAAGCTCAGAGTTCTGAGTTTCATCAATGGCCAGCTTTCAGCGTGGCTTATCGCTGTCGTGGCATTGCTGGTCGGTGTGGCACTTACGATCATGCTGGCGCTGGCCGACAACGAGTTGTATCAGCGCCAGTTGCGTCAGCGTTTCGATACTGTTGCCGCGGAGCGCTTCAGTCGCCTGCAGGAGCGTCTGGACCGGCAGACTACCCGGCTCGACACCCTCGCTCGCTTCTTTATCTACTCCCATCAGGTTGAACTGTCCGAATTCAACGGCTTTGTCGCGCCGTTACTGATTGGTACCCAGGCGTATGCCTGGAACCCTAGAGTGTCGCAGGCCGAACGGACGGCTTTTGAAAGACAGTTGCGTGAGGAAGGCTCAGCCGCGTATGCCATAAGCGAAATGGATGAAAACGGCGCCTTGAAAGCCGCCGCCGTGCGAAATGAGTATTTCCCGGTTCGATTCATCCAGACGCTCAGTGACATTCCGACGCCAGCAGGGTTCGATATCGCCTCGGAGCCGGTACGCCGTGCCGCGCTGGAGCGTGCGCGGTTGCTGAAACGAACCGTCGCAACGCCTCGTATCCGCCTGCTTTCCCTGGAGCCGTCGGACACGTATGGCATTCTGCTGGTCGCGCCGGTGTTCTCGACTGGCCAGCCGGTTCCACAGTTGCGGGGCTATGTCACCGCCGTGATCAGCCTGACGCAATTGATGAATGTGCGCACGGCAGAGCAGGACAATCTTGCCGTGACCATGCTCGACCTCAGTTCGCCGGAAAAGCCCGAGCAGGTTTATCAGTCGCCGCTCCCTGCGATACACAATCAGTTGTATGCCAGCAGCCTGCTGAACCTGGGTGACAGGGATTATCTGGTCGAGGTTCGCCCTACGCAGATTTTCAGCCTGAACAACCAGATCATGATGCCCGGCCGGGTGTTGTGGCTTGGAGGGCTTTTGAGCCTGATGCTCAGCGCCTTGCTCTACAGTCTGATCAGCCAGCGTCAGCGCGCCTTGCAACGGGTGGCGCAGCGCACCCGCGAGCTGCGCCAGCGCGAGCACCAATTGAGGGCCGCGCATGGGCAGTTGCGCAGTGTGCTGGACGCGGCGACCGAAGTGGCGATCATCGCCACCGATCTGGACGGGCTGATCAAGACGTTCAACGTCGGAGCACAGAAAATGCTCGGCTATGCGCAAGAGGATGTGCTGGGCAGGTTCCGGCTGATGGACTTTTATCAGTCTGCCGATCTGGAGGCCCGCGCGAGCCGCATGAGCAAGAGCCGCGGGCAACCCATCAGCGCCTCGCAGCTGATGTTTCTCGATGCTGTGCAGGATGGTAATCACCCTTCGCAGGAGTGGACCCTGCAGCGCAGCGATGGCAGCACGCTGGTGGTGAACATGCTGGTCACTGCGGTGCGTGACGATCAGGGGCTGTGGACCGGGTATCTGGCGGTATGCATCGACGTCACCGAGCACAAGCGCGTCAACCAGGCCCTTGCCGAGCAGGGACAGTTGTTGAAAAAGCTCGGCTCGCAAGTGCCTGGCGGCATTTACCAGTACCACCTGGCCGTCGATGGCAGCGCATGTTTCAGGTACGCCAGCGCCGGCATGTGCGAGCTGTTCGAGGTGGACGAAGAGCAGTTGCTGGGCGATTCCGAAACTATCCTGCAACGCATACAGCCGCTGGACCTGGCACGGGTCAGAAGCTCCATTCTGATCAGCGCCACACACCTGACACCGTGGAGCCAGGAGTACCGCGTCAATCTGCCACGCAAGGGGCAGCGCTGGTTACGCTCGGCCTCAACGCCTGAGCGCCTGAGCGATGGCAGCGTGCTGTGGCATGGCTTTGTGTCCGATATCACCGACCTCAAACGCGTCGAGCAGGAGTTGCGTGCGCTGTCGGTCACCGACGTGCTGACCGGCGCCTATAATCGTCGCTACTTTCAGGACCGGATGCAGGCCGAGCTGAAAAGAATCGACCGGCACGGCGGTAACCTGTCGATCATCATGCTCGATATCGATCACTTCAAGCGGATCAATGACCGCTTCGGGCATGCCGCAGGCGATCAGGTGCTCAAGGCCATCTCGGAAAAGATCAGCCAGCGGCTGCGCAGCGACGATGTGTTCTGCCGTCTGGGTGGCGAAGAGTTTATGGTGATCTGTCCGGGAACACGGGGTGCCCAGGCCTATCAACTGGCACTGAGCCTGCGCGAGGAACTGCGCAATCAGGCTATCGAAGGCGTCGACCAAGTGGTCACAGGCAGCTTCGGGATCGCCAGCTGGCGAGAGGGTGAGGGGATCGACGAGATGTTGCTGCGCGCCGACTCGGGCGTCTACGCCGCCAAACAGGCCGGTCGCGACCGGGTCGAGCCCGAGCAGGGTTGATGCAGACAGGCCCGCTGCGATAGCGGGTCTGCCAATGGCCGGTATCGGTTGGTTATTGCTGGATCGAGACCGTGGTGTTGGTCAGCTTGGGCTGCCGGTACAGATCGACCAGTACTTCGTCGAGTATCGAGGATGCGCCGAACGGACGCGGGTCGTTGAGGATCGCCACGACGGCCCAGGTGTTGCCGTTGCTGTCGCGGCTGAAGCCGGCAATCGCGCGTACGGTATTCAGGGTGCCGGTCTTGATATGCGCTTCGCCCAGCAGCGGGGTGCGCTTGAGTCGCTTGCGCATGGTGCCGTCGAGACCGGCCAGCGGCATCGAGCTCATGAATTCCGCAGCATAGGGGCTGCGCCAGGCCGCTTGCAGGATCACCGCCATCTCGCGCGCACTGACACGCTCGGCCCGCGACAGCCCGGAGCCATTCTCCATGACCAAATGCGGCGCAGTGATGCCTTTCTTCGCCAGCCATTGACGGATGACACGCTGGGCGGCCTTGCCGTCGTCACCGTCAGCTTCGTTGCGGAACTCTTCGCCCAGGCTCAGGAACAGTTGCTGAGCCATGGTGTTGTTGCTGAATTTGTTGATGTCACGAATGACTTCCACCAGGTCCGGAGAAAAGGCCTTGGCCAACAGCTTGGCATTGCCGGGCAGCACGCCAACGCGATCTTTGCCTTGAATGGTACCGCCCAGTTCCTGCCAGATGGCTCGCACTGCGCCGGCCGCATAGGTAGGGTGGTCCAGCAGTGACAGGTAGGTCTGTGAGTTGCAGCCATTGCCCAGCTGGCCGGTGACCGTCACGTTGACGCTGCCATCCGCCTGGGTGACCGGGTTGTAGCGCACATCCCCGGTGCATTGTTTCGAGGCGCTTGCCTTGACCTGATTATCAATGCGAATGCTGGCAATCGGCGGCTCGACCGAGACTAGAATCCTGCCGTCATCATTGCGGGTCACGAAGCGTAGCGCCTTGAGGTTGACCATCAGCGCGTCGGGCTTGACCAGAAACGGCTTGTTGTCGTCATTGCCGTCATCGTTGAACACCGGCAATTGCGGTTGCACAAAATGACTGCGGTCCAGAACCAGATCGCCGGTCACCTGCTGTACACCATTGGCGCGCAGGTCACGCATCAGCAGCCAGAGCTTTTCCATATTCAGCTTGGGATCGCCGCCGCCCTTGAGGTACAGGTTGCCGCGCAGCACGCCGTTGCTCAGGGTGCCGTCGGTGAAGAATTCGGTTTTCCACTGGTGGGTCGGGCCGAGCATTTCAAGGGCCGCGTAGGTGGTAATCAGCTTCATGGTAGACGCCGGATTGACCGATACGTCGGCGTTGAACACGGTCGGTGTACCTGGGCCGTTGAGCGGCAGCATCACCAGCGAGAGTGCGTCATCGCCGAGTTTGCTGGCTTTCAGGGCCTGTTGAACCTTGGGGGGCAGCGTGGTGTTGATGACGGCAGCGTAGGAGGGTAGGGCCAGGGGCAAAAGGAGTGACGCGAGCAACAATGGACGTAGCGACTTGATCATTGACTAAAACCCTACTGCAAAGAGGGAAACGAAAAAGAGGGCATGGATGAATTCCCTCGGTAACTATTGCAAATGTAGATTCGATTTCGATAACTATAGTAGTGAATGCGCGGCGGGCTTTTTTTGTAACACAGAATGCCACGCATGATACGAGCCGCATTATGCCCCAAGCGGGGCAGGCTTGTGACCGGGGGGCAAGCCGGTAAATGCTATTTTTTATTGATTCGGTATCCATGGCCGTCGCAAGGCCGGATATCCACTCCACGCCGCAATTGTCGGGCTTTTAAATCGCCAAGCTGGTAAAGTGCCGCCCGATATTTACTGATGAGGATTGTCCCATGGCCACTAACCGCTCCCGCCGTCTGCGCAAAAAACTGTGTGTGGACGAGTTCCAGGAATTGGGTTTTGAACTGAACCTGGACTTCAAGCAAGAGCTGGACGACAAGGCAATCGATGCTTTCCTTGACGCTTTCCTGAAAGAAGCAATGGAAGCCAACGGTCTTGGCTATGTGGGCGGCGACGACTTCGGTCTGGTTTGCCTGAGCAAGCGTGGCTCGGTCAGCGAAGAGCAGCGTGCTGCTGTCGAAGCCTGGCTCAAGGGCCGCAGCGAACTGACAGAAGTCACTGTCAGCCCGCTGATCGACGTCTGGTACCCGGAAAAGGAAATCAATCCGGCCGCCTGATGTAACGGGAAGCAGGCCAGCGCCTGCTTCCCTTGCCTGTTCCCGCACGTCCCCTCGTACACCCCCTCGCTATACCGTCTTTAACGCTCAGTCAGGCTTGGCCTGCTGCAGCATCAGCGCGTCCTCAAGCTCGATCATGGCCAGTTCGACGGTCTGCTGGCAGGTGTAGAACTGCTCATCCGGTGTGTCCGGTTCGCAGGCCAGTTCAAGCGCATCACAGGCATCAACCACCCTTGAAGCTGTGATGATCCGTGCCGCGCCCTTGATCCTGTGCGCCAGATCGCGGGTTTTCTGGCGATTGTTCTCCGGCATCAGTCTGGCCAGTAATAGCCGGTCTTCGTGGTTGCTGTGCAGCAGTTGCGCGAGCAGGCGTTCAACCATTTCAGGACGGTCACCGGTCAGGTTGCTGACGCTGTCGAGGCTGAAGGGCAGGGCACGTGCGGGCGCCAGCGGGGCAATGGCTGTCAGCCGTTCGCTGAGCATCGAGAGGCTGATGGGTTTGAACAGGCAATCGTCCATGCCCGCCGCCCGGCAGCGCTCGATTTCGTCAGGCTGCGCGTTGGCCGTGAAGCCCCAGACAGGGCAGCGTTGGCGCTCGCAGGCGCGCTCCTGTTCGCGGATAGCAGCGGTCATGTCGTAGCCGTTCATGATCGGCATGTTGCAATCGGCGACGACCAGATCGAAGGCATCGTTTTTCCAGCGATCGAGCCCTTGCGCGCCGTTTTCGGCCATTTCGCAGTGATGGCCGAGAAACCTCAGTTGCTGGCAAAGCAGCAGTCGATTGGCAGGATGATCGTCGACGATCAGGATTCTGAGGGTCTGATGAACGACGGCTGCCGGTTGCGCAACGACGGGTTGCCCGGTCAGCGGTTCAAGTGTGGTCAGCACCAGGTTCATGCTGATCCGGGTGCCGTGCCCTGGCGTGCTGTCGAGCGAAAGGTTGCCGCCCATCATCATGCACAGGCTGCGGCAGATCACCAGCCCGAGTCCGGCGCCGGTACGCGCCATTTGTCCGGTGTTATCGGCCTGGGCGAACGGCTCGAACAAACGTTGCTGGTCTTCGACACTGATGCCGATGCCGCTGTCCTGAACGGTGATGTGCAGATGCAGCAGTTGCGGGTCCGGACTTTCGGCTGCCAGCAGTACGACCTTGATCCGCCCCATCGGGGTGAACTTGATGGCGTTGCTGACCAGATTGGACAGTATCTGTTTGAAGCGCAACGGGTCGATCAGTACGTCGGCGTTGATCCTGCTGTCCAGTTCGAGCACCAGCTCGAGGTCCTTCTGCCGCGCCAGACCGTCGAATACCCGGAGCACCGCCTCCACCAGCCGACGCAGATTCGCACGCTCGGGGTTGAGTGACAGCCGCCCGGATTCGATGCGGGCGATGTCGAGGATGTCGCCGATCAGGTCCAGCAGGTCATTGGCCGAACTGTAGGCGACTTCGATGGCGGAGCGATCCAGTTCGCCATGATCGGCACGTTTGAGCGCCAGTTCCAGCATGCCGATCACCGCATTCATGGGCGTGCGGATTTCATGGCTCATGGTGGCCAGGAAGGTACTCTTGGCCCGGCTGGCGGCGTCGGCCTGTTCCTTGGCAGCCTGCAAGTCTTCGATGAGCTGGCGACGCTCGCTGATGTCGATCCAGCCACCGATGATGCCCTGTACTTCGCCCAGAGAATCGCGAAATGGCAGGATCCAGTGGTAGATGGTCAACTGTCGATCGCCAATGCGCAGAGGGCGGTCGAGGATCAGCGCGGTATTGCTGGCCATGACCCGCTGATAGTCGGCAGCGTATTCCCGGGCTTCGAAGGCATTGCCCAGTACCCCTTCGGTAGCGCTCTTGCCGATGATGTCTTCCCGTTTCGCGGAGAACACCCTGAGGTAGCTGTCATTGCACATGCGCAGCATACCTTCGCGATCCCGAACATAGATCGGATGCGGCGTACCCTCGACCAGGGCGCGCATGAATTCGAACTGATCGCCCAGCGCCCGCTCCGCAGCTTCGCGCTGACGTATCTGCCGCCGCATCCACGCATTCCAGGCCAGCAGGCCCAGCAGCAACAGGCCTGCACCCACCACAATCTGATAGATCAGCCGTTCATAGTCGTGCCAGTTGGCGCGTGAAGGGGTATAGACGCGCCAGCGGTTGTTGATCGCTGCCAGATCCTGCGGCGCGATGCTCGCCAGCGCCTTGTCGAGAATCGAGCTCAGCTCGATGGCGTTGCGTGAGGTCGCCATGGAAATCAGCGCCGGATCCTCGCCGACGGTGGCGGTCATCTGCAAACGCTCCTCGAAGATCCCGGACGACAGGAAATAGTCTGCGCTGAGCAGCGAGATGACCGCACCTTCCGCTCTGCCCAGTGACAACATGTCCAGCGCCTGGAACGGGTTGTCGATTTCCAGCGGCACCACCCTGGGGTATTTGCGGCTTAGCCAGTCGAGCACCGGGCTGCCCTGGGTAATTGCCAGACGCTTGCCGTCCATCTGCTCCAGATAGCTGGGGGCGCCCGGTTCCTTGCGGGTGACCAGCACGAACGAATTGTCGATGTAGGGACGGGTGAAGCTCAATCGGTCCTCGCGTGCATCACTGGACACCAGCGCACCGATCATGTCTGCCTGGCCTTCGCTGACCTGATTCAACATGTCGGTCAGGCTGGGCGAGCGTTTGACGTCGAACCTGAGCCCGGTACGCAGACGTACCAGTTCGAGCAAGTCTGCGGTGATGCCGCGAAAGTTGCCCTTGGCATCGAAGAATGTCAGCGGTGCATACGCTTCGTTGACGACTACGCGCACGGTCGGGTGCTGAGCGATCCAGCGCTCCTCGCGTTGCGTCAGTTGCAGCTTCTGGTCGGTGAGCATCAAGTCGCTGCCCGTGCTCCAGCGTCTGGAGATATTGACGCGTTCATCAACCGGGATCGCCTTAAGCGTCTGATTGATGATGCCCAGCAGTTGCGGGTTTTCACTGCTGACCGCGAAGCTGAAGCCGTTGGGCTCGTGCTTGCCGAAATTCGACATCTGCACGTTGTTCAGATACCCCTTATTGATGATGTATTGGGTGGAAATCGTATCGCCCAGGAACACATCCGCCTGATTGAAGGCGACTGCATTGATGGCGTTCTGAAAAGAGGGATAGGTCTTCAGTGTCGCGCCGGGATAGGACGCTTCGACCTCGGCAGGCGGCAGGTAGTGATAGACCATGCTCAGCCGCATGCCTTTCAGGCCCTCGTTCAGGGGGCGGTTGTCTCCGACCCGGGTGACCAGGACGGGCTGGTCCACCGAGTAGGGCTGTGAAAGCCTGATGGTGCGATCGACTGCTTCAAAACCGTTTGCGGTGCCCAGCAGATCGATCTGGCCTGCGCCGAGGGCCTTGATTGCAGCATCACGGGTTTCGAAACGCTGAACCCTGATCGGCAGGTCCAGCGCATCCGAGATGATCCCTGCGTAATCGGCAGTGATGCCTTCGTAATCGTTACCCGACATCGTGATATCGAAGGGTGGGTAATCAGGGTTGGAGGTGCCGAGAATCAGTTCGCGTTGCCCGCGCACCCACTGCCACTGGTTATTGTCCAGTTTCACGTCCATGTGCGCCGGACTCGAGCGACCGAGCAGGGTATAGTGATCGGCCGCATGAACACCGGCCTCAGCACCCCAGCCTATGCACAGGCTTGTGGCCAGTATTAATAATTGTCTGAAGCGCTTGGACATCCGTTTTCTCACACTAGCGCGTTGCGTTTTGCCATCTCGATAAGTTCTACCAAGGTTCTGGTTTTCAGTTTTTGCATAAGCCGCGTTTTGTAAGTACTGACGGTTTTGTTACTGAGAAACATGCCCTTGGCTATTTCCTTGTTGGAACGGCCCTGGGCAAATAACTGCAATACCATCAGTTCACGGTCATTGACCAACTTGAACAGCTCCAGCTCGTCGGTCTGGCCATCTTCACGAACTGCGCACGTCAACGCCTGACTGGGAAAGTAATTGTAGCCGGATAATACCGCTTTCACCGAACTGAGCAGTTCACTGAGGTCTTCCTGTTTGCACACATAACCCGAGGCGCCCGATTGCATGCAGCGAATGGCAAACAGGTTGGGGGTCTGCGACGTCAGCACCAGAATCTTGGAGGGCAGCCCCATCGTATTGAAGCGGGCCAGCACCTCGAGGCCGTCGAGCTTGGGAATGCTGATGTCGAGGATGATCAGGTCGGGCATGCACTCACGCACCATTTGCATGGCGTCGACACCGTTATCGGTCTCGCCGACCACCTCATAATTTTCGTTCTCCAGAAGCATTCTTACCGCCATCCGGATGACCGGATGGTCGTCGATGATAAAAACTGAGTTCATATTCCATTCCATAACAAGCAGTGAAGAAAGCGCGCACCTTAGCTCAGATGTTCGGGCAGGCACATAAAGAGACTTGCTCGGCAGGCATATATAGGAAAAGTCCTACAAAAATTAGCGTATCGGAGTACGTAAAAGCCTACGTAGAACATAAGTGTGTTTAAACGTTAACGCTTATTTCAATGTGTGTTTGGCGAGTGCTGCCCCGAATGTTTATTACTTTCTGGAATCATCATTCATGTTGACTGATGATTTCCTACGGGTCTGAACGTCGAATTAATCAATCCAGTTTGCCGGCGTCTGGCATGTACCTGTTTTTGCCCGGCATATTTGAAGCCGAATAAAGCCGGCTGGCCGACGTCAGTCAACGAGGTTCCCCAGCAGGCGGCTGAGGTCGGGCCCGTGCAGGGGTTTGCTCAGGCAACCGAGCAGGGGGAGATCGCGCTGCAGGGCGAGTTGCTGCAGGTTTTCAAGCTGTGTATCAGGCAAGCCGCTGAGCAGAATGGCCTGGCGCAGCCAGCCGTGTCGGGCGGCCTCGTCGATCAGGTCGAGGCCTGACATGTCCGGCAGGCACTGATCGCACAGCACAAGCCCGTAGGGTTCCGCGCTGCGTTGCATGGCGGCCATGGCCTCGGCCGCCGTCAGCACGGGAGTCAGCAGGAAGTAGCCATGGTTGTTGAGCAGCACCTGAGTGGCGATCAGTTGAAACGGGTGATCTTCCACCAGAAGGATGCGCAGGCTATGTGTGGACATGAGCGTTCCGGAAAGGCCCTGGCGAAGCGTTCAGGCATCGGCAGGCGGCGTGCGGACCCGTGAGTATCGCAGGCGGATGGATGATGTGCCGGATGGCAGTTGAAGTGGCTGGAATTATTGAGGGATGCAAGAAAAGCTGCGATAGGACCCGTCTGACATGCATGTAGGGCCTGTCTGAGTTTTGCGAGGCAATCAGTCTGACCAGCCTTTTGCCTGTATCCATTCAGGCAGCGGGCTGGTCGATGGAAGCTATATCTGTCCGGAGCGGCCGGTCATTTCCCGGGCCATTTCGCTGGCGTAGCTGTCGGTCATCCCGGCGATGAAATCGATCATGCGCAGGAACGAGGCATGCAGCGGTGCCTTGGGATCGGGCGCGCTGTTACCCAGCAAGTCGAGGATGCGTCGATGCTTGAACGAGGGTGTCCTGCCGCCAAACTGTTCGACGGCCGCGCCGCAGAACGCGTTGAGGAGGATTTCCAGCGTGGTGTAGGCACCGATTTCATGCAGTGTCTTGCGCTTGTCCTGAAAGATTTTCTTGCGCGCCATGTCCTTGGCGTTGAGCACACAGCGTTTGGCCGGACCGTGCATGTGCTCGACCAGGTCTCCAGGCAGGGTGCCGGCCAGCAAGGCGTCCTGCTGCTCGACGAAGGCTCTGGCGGCCGCGTTGGTCAAGTGCTCGATAGCCTTGCCACGCAGAATTGCCAGTTTGCGCCGTCGTGAGTCGCCCGGGCCCAACTGTCGGTAGGTTTCCGGCAGATCATCGCCGACCAGCCCGAGCAAAAGCGATTCCACTTCCGCGTAATTGAGCAGGTCCATCTCCAGACCGTCTTCCAGATCGATCAGGGCGTAACAGATGTCGTCGGCGGCTTCCATCAGATAAACCAGCGGATGACGCGCCCAGCGCTGATCTTCGAGCTGCGGCAAACCCAGCTTGCCGGCGATCTGCTCAAGGATTGGCAGTTCGCTCTGATAGCAGCCGAACTTGTGCTTCTTGTAGCCCAGCGAGTCCGCATGGCGGGCGGTCCACGGGTATTTGAGGTAAGTGCCCAATGTGGCGTAGGTCAGGCGGGTGCCGCCGTCGAACTGGTGGTATTCCAGCTGCGTCAGCACCCGGAACCCTTGGGCATTGCCTTCGAAATTGAGGAAGTCATTGCGCTCGGTCTCGCTCATCGCGTCGAGCCAGCCACGCCCGGCCGCCTGATTGAACCAGTTGCGAATCGCATCTTCGCCCGAGTGACCGAACGGCGGATTGCCGATGTCGTGCGCCAGACAGGCCGACTGCACGACCATGCCCAGGTCGCTCGGATCGCACCAGTCGGGCAGGGCAGAGCGCAGCGTTTCGCCGACGCGCATCCCCAGCGAGCGGCCGACACAACTGACTTCCAGCGAATGGGTCAGGCGCGTATGGATATGATCGTTGCTGGACACCGGATGCACCTGGGTCTTGCGTCCCAGGCGGCGGAAGGCCCCGGAAAAGATGATCCGGTCATGGTCCTTGTGAAACGGACTGCGCCCCAGTTCCTCGGGGCTGTGCAGGGTCTTGCCCAGTCGTTCGCGGTTAAGCAGTGTTTGCCAATCCAATGCGTTCACTCCGTCAATAATAGGGGCGTAGCTTCCCGGTTCGACACGCCTGCCGCAAGGGCCGCATTTATGAAATCAGGCCCCGTAGAAAAACAAATGCCTGCTCCGGAATACCGGAGCAGGCATTTACATTCAGGCCGGGAGATTCGAGCCTGGGTCACGCGAGACGCAGGGTGCAATCAGACTTTGCGATTGCGATTCTGCAGGGTGCGTGCTTGCATGGCGACCTTGACCAGGGGCGTCAAGGTGATGCCCAGCTTCAACAGGCGTCCCAGCAGGCTGGTACGTCCGGTTTTGGCACGTTTACCGCTCAGGAAGCCCAGCAGGGCAACCGAGCCCACGCCCCAGAGCGGCGCGTGGCGAAAGCCCAGCGCGCTTTTCCAGTCATGGCGGATGCCGCGAAAGCGTTGCAACGGCTGCATCAGTTGCGTCGATTCGTGGCGAATTTCCTGGCGGTGCATTTCCATGCGCAAGCGAATCAATGCCTTGCGCAGTTCTCGACGGGTATTGCTCTGGTGCGACTTGGGTTCACTCATGGCATCAATCGCTCACGGTCATTGGCCAGTTCTTCGAGGGTCGCATGGAAAGGCGAGGACTCGTCGAAGATCGCTGCCTTGAGGCGCAATCCACAGAAGATCGCGGCCAGCAGGTAAAACGTACACAGGCCGACGATGCCCGCCAGACGATAGCTGTCCCACAGAACGATCAGCAGCAAGGCCGAGAGCCCGGTGAGCAGCAGCAGGCCGAAAACCAGGGCCAGACCGGCGAACAGCAGCAGGCTGACGGTTCGCGCTTTCTGTTCCTGCAATTCGATGCCGAACAGCTCGACGTGAGTGTGCAACAGGCCAAGGAATGCAGCGCCCAGGCGCCGCGGTGAAGAGCCCGGAGTTCCCTCGGGCGGTGCTGATTCCGTTCCCAGAGTCATGATGTTAGCGCCTTGTAGCCAGCAGACCGATCAGAAAGCCGACACCTGCGGCGATACCGACGGACTGCCAGGGGTTGTTCTGAACGTAATCTTCGGTGGCGACCACTGCGGCTTCGCCGCGCTCGCGCAGCGAGTCTTCGGTGGTCTTCAGGGTTTCCTTGGCACGCAGCAGACTTTCACGGATCTGGGCGCGCAGTTCATCGGCCTGATCACCCGCCAGAGAGGCGGTATGCGCCAGCAATTTCTCAGTGTCGGCAACCAGTACCTGGAAGTCGGCTCTCAGGATTTCCTGAGCATTCTGTGCAGTTTCGCGGGCCATGATGTTCTCCGTTTGGTGGGCGTATGAATGTTTCGAGTACAGGTGATTCCTGAAGGTTCACTTCGATTGCCGTATCGTGTTCGATCAGGCTTTACGCTGCCGCTGCACCTTACTCCAAAACTATCTGCCAGGAAAAACCGCAAGCACTGGAAGATTGGGGTTCCGTATTTCTGGCCATTGGCTATGCTCCACACGCGTGACCACGGGATGGCCTGGCGCGCGCGACATCCGTTGAATGGAGAGAGGCATGGAGCGGCTGTATTCCCTGCAGGGGCTCAGGGGCGTAGCGGTCCTTGGCGTTGTGTTGTTTCACATGATGTCGGTAGAGAGCAAGTTTTCCGGTGGCGATATCCTTCTGCCGCCCTGGCTCGATTTTTTTCAGCTGGGCGTCGATCTGTTTTTCGTCATCAGCGGATTCGTCATGGTGATTGTCAGCCGTGAACGTTTTCAGAGCGCAATCGAGGCTCAGCGCTTTCTGTTCAATCGAGTATCGCGGATCTATCCCACGTACTGGCTGTACTTTTTCATCACCCTGGCGGTTTATCTGGTGCAGCCGGGCATGGTCAACAGCGGGCATGGCTCGTCCAACCTGATCATGTCGTTCCTGTTGTTGCCCAACGACAAGGTGCTGCTGGTGATGGTCGCCTGGTCGCTGCTGTTCGAGTTGTGGTTCTACGTGGTGTTCTCCGGCTTCCTGCTGTTTCGCGAGCGCAGTCTGCCGTTTCTGCTCGGCGGCTGGGGCGTGATCATCGTGGTGTTCAATACGCTGGCAGACTGGCAGGACTATTCCTCGGCAGTGAAGATCATCCTGCATCCCTATGCCCTCGAGTTCATGCTGGGCGCCGCGCTGGCCCTGTTCTTTTACGGTCGCCACAGTGCCCGCGTACCGACGGCTGCGGTCTGGTTACTGCTCGGTGTCGCGCTGTTGGCGGCGGTGCCCCTGATCGGCTATTACCGGTTGTATGAAAGTCAGGGCCTGCTGCGCATGCTCATGGTCGGGGGCTCGTTCGGCGTGCTGGTCCTGACGCTGGCCTTGCTCGAACGACGCCGACACCTGCTGGTGCCCGGGTTTCTGGTTGCCGTGGGCGATATGTCCTACACGATCTATCTGTCTCATCTGCTGGTGCTGGGGGTGATCGGCAGGGTCTGGAGCCTGGTGGGGGCCTGGCCCGAAAGCTATCTGGACAACCTGTTTTTCGCGTTGCTGATGCTGGCTGCGGCGGTGTGCTATGGCTGGGTCGGTTATCGTTGTTTCGAGAAACCGGTACTGGACCGTGCCAACGCGTTCAGCAAGGCGCATTTCCGGGTGTCGACGTGATCCCGGTGCGCACCTAGAATAATTTCCGCTCACCGAGGATTCGCCGAGGATTGACTCATGCCCCCCGAATGCCAGCTGTTCAGCACCCTGGGATGTCCGCTGTGCGAGGTTGCCGAAGCGGTTTTACTGCCGTTTGCCATTGAGCACGGCCTGCTGGTTGAGCTGGTCGACATCTGCGAGGATGAGCAACTGCTTGAACGCTACGAGTTGCGCGTTCCTGTGTTGCGTCGAGTCGACACCGGTGATGAGCTGGAATGGCCATTTGACGCGCCTCAAGTGGCGTCGTTTCTGAGTCGCTGAGCTGCTTTGTCGTTGAGCTGCATTCCCTTTCATTTACCGGACACGACGCGCAGTGAATATCGATACACGCATCAAATTTCGCCATCTGGTCTGCTTTCTCGAAGTGGCCCGGCAGGGCAGTCTGGCGCGTGCCTCCGACGTTCTGGCGATCAGTCAGCCTGCGTTGTCGAAAAGTCTCAAAGAGCTGGAAACCCTGCTCGACACCACGTTGTTCGTGCGCAGCAAGAGCGGTGCGGCACTTACCGAAGCGGGTGTGGCGTTCATGCGCTTTGCCGGGCCGAGCGTTCAGGCCCTGCGCGAGGGTGTCAGCAGCCTGAGATCCGGTGAACATGATACCGTTACTGCACGGCTGGGCGTGCTGTCGACGGCCGAAAGCCTGCTGGTGCCTGAGGTCGTTCATCGCCTGCACCAGCGGCACCCGGCGCTGATCGTCAGCGTGATGACCGGGCCCAGTGCCTATCTGCTGTCGCAATTGAGGGTAGGGGAGCTGGATCTGGTGGTCGGGCGCATGACTGACAGCCCGCAGATTCAGGGCCTGACGTTCGAGCACCTGTACAACGAGTCGATGACACTGGTGGTGCGCAGCGATCACCCGCTGCTGGCTGCGCCGCTCAAGCCCGAAAGCCTGGAGCAATTCCCGCTGGTGTTGCCGCTGGCAGGCACGACCATCCGCAAGTTTGCCGACAGCCTGTTCGTGCAGTGCGGTATTCGCATGCCGCGGCAACGCCTGGAAACCCTCTCGCTTACCCTCAGTCGGCGCTATGTGCAATGCAGCGATGCGGTGTGGATCGCGCCACTGGATGCCGTGTCGCTGGAGTTGAAAGGTGGCACGCTGGTCGAACTGGACATGGGTATTCGTGAGCCGGGCGGCTCGGTCGGTTTGTGCAGCAACCCGGCCTTGCCACTCACGCGCGCAGCGCAGTGGTGTGTGGACGAGCTGCGCAGTCTTGGAGAGGCCTGTCGCAACGGCTAGCATCCATAACCAAATGGTTATGGATCATGGGGTTTATTTCAGTTCTCCATAAGCATGGATCGCGCGACACTTCGCCGCAGCCTGTAGCGCATGTGATCGACGCCTGCGCGCCCCATAAGAAAGAAAAAAAAGAGGAGAACGCCATGTCTGCCGCGGACAACAGCCGCTTCGTCATTCGTGACCGAAACTGGCATCCAAAAGCGCTCACACCTGATTACAAGACCTCGATCCTGCGCTCGCCGCGCCAGGCGCTGGTCAGTATCCCGCAGTCCATTTCCGAAACCACCGGCCCGGATTTCTCGCATTTGAAATTCGGCCAGCACGATAACGACCTGCTGCTCAATTTCAACAACGGTGGGCTGCCCATCGGTGAGCGTATTCTGCTGGCCGGGCGAGTCTGCGATCAGTATGGAAAGCCGATCCCGCATACCCTGGTGGAGATCTGGCAGGCCAACGCCGGCGGGCGTTATCGCCACAAGCGCGATGCCTATCTGGCGCCCATCGATCCCAATTTCGGCGGCGTCGGACGTGCGTTGACCGACAGCGAAGGCAATTACAGCTTCCGTACCGTCAAGCCAGGGCCTTACCCATGGCGCAACGGTCCCAACGACTGGCGCCCGGCACACATTCATGTGTCGATCAGCGGGCCGTCGATTGCCACACGGCTGATCACCCAGTTGTATTTCGAAGGCGATCCGCTGATTCCGATCTGCCCGATCGTCAAGGCCATCGCCAACCCGGACGCCGTGCAGAGCCTGATTGCCAGGCTCGACCTGGGCATGGGCAATCCAATGGATTGCCTGGCGTATCGCTTTGATATCGTGTTGCGCGGCCAGCGCAAGACTCACTTCGAAAACTGCTGAGGAGGCCCGACATGCCCGTTCAATTGCTGCAGGAAACCCCTTCGCAAACCGCCGGCCCCTACGTCCACATCGGTCTCGCACCGCAGGTGGCCGGCAACCCGACCCGCGAGCTGGAAATCTGGAACGAGATGGCCAGGCCCGAGGCGCCCGGCGAGCACATCGTGTTGCTGGGCAACGTCTTCGACGGCAACGGCCATCTGATCCGCGATGCCTACCTGGAATTCTGGCAGGCGGATCATCAGGGCGCGTATCACAGCGAATTCCACCCGGACAGACCGTTCAACGGCTTTGGTCGCACGGCAACCGCGGACGATGGCCAGTGGATCCTGAAGACCATCAAGCCAGGCTCTGCGCGCAATGCGGCGGGTGTGCCGATGGCGGCGCACATCAATGTTTCGCTGTTTGCGCGTGGCATCAATATTCATCTGCAGACGCGGTTGTATTTCGACGACGAAGCCCAGGCGAATGCGCAGGACCCGGTGCTCAATCTGATCGAGCAGCCCCCGCGTCGCGAAACCCTGGTGGCGCGCCGCTGCACGTACGAGGGGCAGACGGCCTATCGTTTTGATATCCGTGTGCAGGGTGAAGGCGAGACAGTGTTCTTCGATTTCTGAATCGCTTGTCGATTCCGAAATCAATGTGCGTGCGATTCAAGGCGCCTGCATCGGCAGGCGACCCTATAAAAATAAAAGGACACCTCCATGACGCTTTCCGCCGGCAGCCCCGCGCCGAGTACGCTCGACGTTCAGGCCTTCATCAATGCGCAACCGCTATCCGGGTACCAGTGGCGAGTGGTTGCGCTGTGTTTTCTGATCGTGTTTCTCGACGGCCTCGATACTGCTGCAATGGGCTTCATTGCCCCCGCGCTCAGCCAGGATTGGGGGATTGATCGGGCCAGTCTGGGGCCGGTGATGAGCGCTGCGCTGATCGGCATGGTGTTCGGCGCGCTGGGTTCCGGCCCGCTGGCGGACCGCTTCGGACGCAAGGTGGTGCTGGTGGTCGCGGTGCTGCTGTTCGGTCTATTCAGCCTGGCATCAGCCTATAGCAGCAACATCGATCAATTGCTGGTCCTGCGCCTGTTGACCGGGCTCGGGCTTGGCGCAGCGATGCCCAACGCCACCACGTTGCTGTCGGAATACACCCCCGAACGGCTCAAGTCGTTGCTGGTGACGAGCATGTTCTGCGGTTTCAATCTGGGCATGGCCTGCGGCGGTTTTGTGTCGGCCAAGCTGATCCCCAGCATGGGCTGGCACAGCCTGCTGATGCTGGGCGGTATCCTGCCCCTCCTGCTGGGGTTGGTGCTGATGGTCTGGCTGCCGGAGTCGGCGCGGTTTCTGGTGGTACGCAATCGCGGTGCGGAGCGGATCCGCAAGGTACTGGCACCGATCGCGCCGAAGGCACTGGCCGGCATCACTGACTTCAGCGTTCCCGAACAGAAAACGGTCAGCAGCCGCAACGTGCTGAAAGTGATTTTTTCCGGCACCTACAGCGCCGGCACGCTGTTGCTGTGGCTGACGTATTTCATGGGCCTGGTCATCGTCTACCTGCTGACCAGCTGGCTGCCGACGCTGATGCGCGACAGCGGCGCGAGCATGGAACAGTCGGCTTTCATCGGCGCGCTGTTTCAGTTCGGCGGCGTGTTGAGCGCTGTGGGCGTGGGCTGGGCGATGGATCGTTACAACCCGCACAAGGTCATTGGTTGTGCCTATGCGCTGGCGGGTGTGTTCGCCTGGCTGGTCGGGCAGAGTCTGGGTAACGTCGCGCTGTTGGCGACACTGGTGCTGCTGGCCGGTATGTGCATCAACGGCGCGCAGTCGGCGATGCCGTCACTGGCAGCGCGTTTTTACCCCACCCAGGGGCGTGCCACGGGGGTGTCGTGGATGCTCGGGATCGGCCGTTTCGGCGCCATTCTCGGCGCCTGGGCCGGTGCCACGCTGCTGGGCCTGGGCTGGACGTTCGAGCAGGTGCTGACCGCGCTGGTGATTCCGGCGGCGCTGGCCGCGATTGCGGTGCTGATCAAGGGCTGGGTCAGTCATTCGGACGCTACCTGAAACCTTTCAATCTGGAGTGGTGATGTGAACAGAGCGAGCAATCAACTTTTCGATGCCTACTTCATGCAACCCGAAATGCGCGAGATTTTTTCCGACGAAGGTCGGGTGCAGGGCATGCTCGATTTCGAGGCTGCGCTGGCTCGGGCGCTGGCACGGGTCGGCCTGATCCCGCCTGAAGTGGTCGCCGACATCGAGCTGAGCTGCGACGCAGGGCTGTTCGATTTCGACGCGCTGGCAATCGCCATCGGCAGTGCCGGCAATTCGGCGATTCCGCTGGTCAAGGCGCTGGGCAAACAGATTGCCGCACGCAGTGCTGAAGCCGAGCGCTACGTGCACATGGGCGCGACCAGTCAGGATGTGATGGACAGCGGGCTGATCCTGCAACTGCGTCGAGCCATCGTGCTGCTTGAGCATGACCTTACCCGACTGGCCGATGCGATGGCTGAGCAGGCGCAGCATCATGCTGGCACGCCGCTGGCCGGACGCACCTGGCTGCAGCAGGCCACGCCGGTCACCCTGGGGATGAAAATCGCCGGCTGGCTGGGCGCGGTCACTCGCCATCGACAGCGTTTGAACGAGATCAAACCGCGCCTGCTGTGCCAGCAGTTCGGCGGCGCTTCCGGCAGCCTCGCGGCGCTGGGCGATCAGGCCTTTTCGGTGGCCGAAGCGCTGGCCGGTGAACTGCAGCTGGCGTTGCCCGAGCAGCCCTGGCACACCCAGCGCGACCGACTGGTGGAATTTGCCAGCCTGCTAGGCCTGATCGCCGGCAGTCTCGGCAAACTCGGGCGCGACGTGAGCCTGCTGATGCAGACCGAAGTGGGCGAGGTCTTCGAGCCTTCGGCACCGGGCAAGGGCGGGTCTTCGACCATGCCGCACAAACGCAACCCGGTCGGCGCTGCGGTCATGATCAGCACCGCCACCCGCGCACCGGGGCTGGTGGCCACGATGCTGGCGGCCATGCCGCAGGAACATGAACGCAGTCTGGGCCTGTGGCATGCCGAGTGGGAGACCTTGCCGGAGCTGTGCTGTCTGGTCTCCGGTTCGCTGCAGCAGGCATTGCAGGTGATACCCGGTCTGCAGGTCGATGCCGAGCGCATGGCGGTCAATCTGCAATCCACCAAAGGCCTGGTTCTTGCCGAGGCAGTGAGCATTGCGCTGGCTCAGCGCATCGGGCGCGATGCAGCCCACCATCTGGTTGAACAGTGCTGCCGGCGTGCGGTGGAGCAGGGCGCGCATTTGCGTCAGGTGCTCGGCGAAACCCCGCAGGTCAGCGAGCAGTTTTCTTCTGACGAGCTGGATCGTCTGCTCGATCCGGCCCATTACCTTGGCCAGGCTCGCCATTGGGTCGAGCGCGCCGTGGCCGAACACACAAGGATTTCCCGATGACCGAAGACGAACGTTACGAGGCCGGCATGCAAGCGCGCCGCGCGGTGCTGGGCGACGCGCATGTCGATAACAGCCTGAGCAAACTGACGCCGTTCAATGAAGAGTTCCAGGAGATGATCACCCGTCACGCCTGGGGTGATATCTGGACGCGTCCGGGGTTGCCGCGCCATACGCGCAGCCTGATCACCATCGCGATGCTGATCGGCATGAATCGCGAAGGCGAGTTGCGCCTGCACCTCAAGGCCGCGAAAAACAACGGCGTGACCCGTGAGGAAATCAAGGAAGTGCTGATGCAGAGCGCGATCTACTGCGGCATTCCGGCGGCCAATGCGACGTTCCACCTGGCGGAAGCAGTGTGGGATGAAATGGGCGTGGAGTCATTGCAGGACAATTGAGAGCGCTGATCGAGAACGCCGCCGCAGCGCCCTCGGCCACGGCGGCGTCCTGTCTGGGTCAGAGCAGCGACAACGGGTAGCTGACGATCAGGCGGTTTTCGTCGAACTGGTTGGTGCTGTAGTCGCGACGCATGGTGGAGTTGCGCCATTTGACCGACAGGCTTTTGAACGCGCCGTTCTGGAACACATAAGCCAGCTCGGTTTCCCGTGCCCACTCTTCGCCGTCGGTGATGGCCCCGGTATGCACGTTGTCGCCGCTGATGTAGCGGTTCATCAGGGTCAGGCCGGGAACGCCCAGGGCTGCGAAGTCATAGTCGTGGCGCAGCTGCCAGGATTTTTCCCTGGCGTTGTCGAAGCTGGAGTTGTAACTGTCGTTGGCCAGGGTTCCGCCGCTGGTGCCGTTGACGCGCATCCAGGCGCTGTCGCCGCTGACTTTCTGCAGGCCCAGGTAAAAGGTGTTGCCACCGTGCCGTGCCGAAAGCAGCGCTGACCAGGTCTTGTTGTCCAGATCGCCGGCCAGCGACTGACCGTCGTCCTTGCCCTGGAAGTAGCCAAGGTTGGCCCCCAGCGTCCAGCTGCCCAGCGGCTGGCTGTGCAGCAGGTTGAAATATTGCTGGTGGTAGATGTCTTCAAGCTCGGCGTACCACACGCCGACCTGGGTGCGATTTTGGTTGAACACGTATTCGCCGCCGCCAAAGTTGAAGCGGTCGGAAGTGAACGCGGTGCGGCCATTCAGGGACATGTCTTCCATGCTGGCGTCGTTGCGCGGGCTGTTGCCACGGAACTGGCCACCGTAGAGGGTCAGGCCGTCGATCTCCTTGGAGGTGATCTGCCCGCCCTGAAAGGTTTGCGGCAGCGAGCGGCCGTCATCCGAGCGCAGGATCGGCAGCACTGGCATCCACTCGCCGACCTTCAATTCGGTCTTCGAGAAGCGCGCCTTGCCGGCCACCGCCAGTCGGCCGAAGTCGTCGGCCGGGCGTCCATCGCCATGGATGGGCAGCAATTGCGTACCGCCGGTACCCTTGCCGCCGTCGAGCTTGAGCGAGTAGAGGCCAAGCGCGTCGACACCGAAGCCGACGGTGCCCTGGGTGAAGCCGGAGCGGGCGTCGAGAATGAAGTTTTGCGTCCACTCCTCGGCGTAGTTCTGCGCGTTGGCCGGGTCGACGAAGTTGCGGTTGATGTAGAAGTTGCGTAGGTTCAGATTGACCTTGGCGTCTTCGACAAATCCGGCGCTGTGGCCGCTGATGGGCGCCAGACTTGCAGCGACGGCCGCCGACAGACCGCAAAGGAGTTTGCAGGGAGAATTCACGCGCATGGAACAGACCTTTTTTGTAGTTATTGAGTCGTTTAGCTGGCTGCGATAGTGAAATGCCGGAACGCGGCGTGCAATTGTGAAACAGTTGTTTTGGGCGATTATCGAACGTTAATGAACCGGTTCGAACATTTTCTGCGAGAAGCCGCAAACGTGTGTGCGATGCTCACGGGTAACTATGGGTAGAGAGCGTGTTCGGCCACGGTGTCGGGCTGCTGAAACTTGAACAAGGAAGCGTAATGAGCACTGCCAGCACGCCGTCGTCCGGCGTCAATCAACCTCTCAAAGGTATAGGCTTCATTCTTCTGGCGACCTTCCTGTTTGCCAGTCACGACACCCTGTCCAAGTACCTGTCCGGCTTCTATCCGATCATTCTGGTGGTTTGGGCGCGCTATCTGGTGCACACGCTGTTGATGGCCTGCATTTTCATGCCTTCAGCGGGGTTGCGAGTGTTGCGCACCAAAAGGCCCGGCCTGCAGGTCTTGCGCGCACTGGCGCTGCTGGGCACCAGTCTGCTGTTTACCAGCAGCCTGATGTTCATCCCGCAGGCAGAGGCGACCGCGGTCAACTTTCTTGCGCCGTTGCTGGTCACCGCGTTATCGGTGCCGCTGCTGCACGAGCGTGTAACGCGCGGCCAGTGGATTGCGGTGGTGGTAGGGTTTGTCGGGGTGATGATCATCATTCATCCGGGCGGCGAGCTGTTTACCCCGGCAATTCTGCTGCCGCTGTCGTCAGCCTTGTGTTTTGCGCTGTATCAACTCCTGACGCGGCTGGTCAGCCCGTTCGACAGCCCGACCACCAGCAACTTTTTCGCCGGGCTGTTCAATACCCTGTTGATGAGTGCGCTGGTGCCGTTCTTCTGGGAAGTGCCAGCGCTCAAGCACCTGCCGTTTCTGCTGGCGCTCGGCGCGTGTGGCATGTCGGCGCATTTGCTGCTGACCCAGGCCTTCCGCTTCGCCGCCCCGGCCATGCTTGCGCCGTTCAGTTATTGCCAGATCGTGTTTGCCGGACTGCTGGGCTACCTGGTCTTCGACCACACCCCGTCCCCGACCGCGCAGGCCGGCATCGCCATCATCTGCCTCAGCGGTCTGGCAGCAGCGTGGCAACAGCGACGTAAGGGTGGGTAACTACCGGGGCTGAAGATCCGATTGACGCCTATGCCGATGTTCAGTTGGCATGTTTTTCCTGACGCCCTGCGTCGCAGCAGAATGTCATGCTGTGTCTGCAGGAGGCCGCCATACGTGCTTTTCGATCACGGTGGCACTGACGACGCAGAGTGCGACGTTAGTGACGGCTGAGTCCTGGCGCTGATCCGGGGGTAGCCTGGCAGGACGCCAGGCTAGCCGTACCGGGCCATGGATGGCCCGTTGCGGCGACCCCCGGATCAGTGACAGGGCGAAGGAACCCGACGAAGTCGGGCCGGAAACAGGAGCGGGGACTTTGCTCACTTTGGTCCCTCAAAGTGAGTCGCCGAGGGGCGAAAAGGTGACCTGAGCCGAACGCCAATCCACCTGACAAAGAAAACCCGCTGTGTGACGCTGGGTTTTCGGGCTGCGTCAGACGATTACTCGCTGAGCGTCGGAACCTTGCGAGGGGCCATGAAGTACATCCAGATCAGGGCAATGAAATACATCGCCGGGATCATCGTGAACAACACGTTGTAGTTGTTATTGGTGGCGGTCAGCACCGCACCCACGATCTGCGTCATGAACATACCGCCGATGGCCGCACACATGCCGCCGAAGCCGAACACGGTACTCATCATGTGCTTGGGGGTGTAGTCCATCACCAGGCTCCAGATATTCGCCGTCCAGGCCTGATGCGCACCCACGGCAAGCGAAATGGCCAGTACCGCTACCCACAGCCCGCTGGCATTGGCGGCGAACACCACGCTGCAGATCGTGATGGCAAAGATCAGCATCGACAACAGCCGCGCAGTCGTCGCACGCATGCCACGACCAATCAGCCAGGACGACAGGATACCGCCACCGACACTGCCGAAATCGGCCGTCAGCCAGATCAGAATCAGCGGAACACCCATCTGCGTCACGCTGATCCCCAGGTTGTATTGCTGATTGAGGAACGGCGGCAGCCAGTACAGGTAAAACCAGAACACCGGAGCAGTGATCGCATACGCCAGCGCGAACGCCCATGTGCCACGCATCTTCAGAATGCCGGTGAATGGCACCTTGACCGGAGCCGGTTCGACTTCCTGATTGATGTAATCCAGCTCGGTCTTGCTGACGGTCGGATGCTCTTCGGGGTTGTAGTACTTCAGGCGCCAGGTGATAGCCCAGAGCAGCCCCAGCGAACCCATCGCCACGAAGGCGGCCTGCCAGCCCCAGACCGTGAGGATCACCGGCAGCAGGGCCGGGGTCAGCATGGCACCAACGTTGGTGCCGGCGTTGAAGATACCGGTGGCCACAGCGCGCTCACCGGCAGGGAACCACAGCCGCGTGGTCTTCACACAGGCCGGGTAATTGGCGGCTTCGGTCAGGCCCAGAATGAAGCGGCAGACCATGAAGCCCACGGCGGAAGTGGCCAGGCCGTGAGCACCGGTCGCCAGGCTCCACAGCAGCACCGCGAGGAAGAATGCACGTTTCACGCCGACCTTGTCGATGAAGCGGCCCTGCAGCACAAAGCCGACCGCGTAACCCACCTGAAACCAGAAGTTGATGTTGGCGTAGTCCATCGCCGTCCAGCTCATTTCCTTGGCTAGGATGGGCTGCATGACGCCGAGCGCGGCACGGTCGATGTAGTTCAGCGTAGTGGCGAAGAACACCAGGGCGAGCATGCCCCAGCGAGTCTTGCCGACGGCGAGTGCGCCGCGGATCTTTTCGCCCATCCCGGCACGGGCGGCCTGGGCGACAGGGTTGGTCTGGGTGTTAAGCATGATGTTCTAACCATCCGTTCCAGGACTGTGCTGCTGGCAACAGTCGGACTGAGAAGTCCACTCGATGCAGGCGTTGTGCAGGTAAAGTGAAGTCTTAGAACCGCGATTCGACTGGCCTCTAGACTCAGGCTGTCCTCGAAACGATCCGTCGGGCCGACAATTTACAGGTTGAGCCGCGTAAGTGTGTTGGAATGTTTCAGGCGACGCGGACCCAGACCGGGCTTTTGGCCGGGTGGGTTCGTCGAACATGTCGTCTGATAAGACGGACGGGCGATCGGGCGAGCAAAGCGAGAAGGGTGCACATGAGCAATGTTCCTGTTTTTTGAATTGTTATGGGTTTGCTGCTGATGAAGCGAAGATCAAAATGTTTGGCTGCGGGTCTATCCTGCAATGTGATGCTGATGTTGAGCATTGCGAGATACAGCGTCAATTGAGTAAAACGGCTTTTGTTCGATAATCGAACGTAAAACTAACCGGTTCGTACACTTTATGTTGCTGTAGTATTTTCACAGGCAAATACTTTACTCGCACCTCTGAATAAGGCCGGGAAAGGCCAGGAATGCGGTGCTGTCCAGTCGCGATCCAAGCAGGTCGCGTTCATCCAGGAGCTGAAAAGCATGCAGCGTTCAATTGCTACCGTATCCTTGAGCGGTACTCTGCCCGAAAAGCTCGAAGCCATCGCCGCAGCCGGCTTTGACGGCGTCGAGATTTTCGAAAACGACTTGTTGTATTACGACGGCAGCCCACGCAACATCAGGCAAATGTGTGCCGACCTGGGCATCGCCATCACCCTGTTCCAGCCGTTCCGCGATTTCGAAGGCTGCCGCCGTGATCGTCTGCAGCGCAATATCGACCGTGCCGAACGCAAATTCGATCTGATGCAGGAGCTGGGCACCGATCTGGTGCTGGTCTGCAGCAATGCGTCTGCCGATTCGGTGGGCGACGAAAACATTCTGCTCGATGACCTGGGCCTGCTCGCCGAGCGCGCGGGTGCCCGTCACCTGCGCGTCGGTTATGAAGCGCTGGCCTGGGGCAAGCACGTGAACACCTGGCAACAGGTCTGGAACCTGGTGCGCCAGGTCGACCACCCGGCACTAGGCGTGTTGCTCGACAGTTTTCATACCCTGTCGCTGAAGGGCGATCCGAGCGCCATCGCGCAGATCCCGGGCGACAAGATCTTCTTCGTGCAGATGGCCGACGCGCCGCTTCTGGCGATGGATGTGCTGGAGTGGAGCCGCCATTTCCGCTGCTTCCCGGGTCAGGGTGAATTCGATCTGGCCGGCTTCCTCGCGCCGATCCTGCGCAGTGGCTATACCGGGCCGTTGTCGCTGGAAGTGTTCAACGATGGCTTCCGTGCAGCGCCGACACGCGCCAATGCCGCGGACGGTCTGCGTTCGCTGCTTTATCTTGAAGAGAAAACCCGCCAGCTGATGGCGCGTGACGAGCCGGCCGCGGTTCCCGAAATCCTCTTCAATCCGCCTGCGGCCAGTACCTACAATGGCGTCGAGTTCCTCGAGTTTGCCGTTGACGAGAGCCACGGCGCTCGCCTGTCGGGCTGGCTGCAACGGCTGGGCTTTGCCAAGCTGGGTCAGCATCGCTCCAAGGCGGTCAGTCTGCTGGGGCAGGGCGATATCAGGATTGTGCTCAATGCCGAACCCTATTCCTTCGCCCACAGTTTTTTCGAGGCGCACGGCCCTTCGTTGTGCGCCACCGCCTTGCGCGTCGACGACGGTCATCAGTCGCTGGAACGCGCGCGTGCTTTCAAGGGCCAGCCCTATCGTGGCCTGGTCGGTCCCAATGAACGGGAGATTCCGTCGGTCCGCGCGCCCGACGGCAGCCTGATCTATCTGGTGGATAACGCCGCACCGGGAGAATCGATTTACGACAGCGATTTTGTCGTCGATCCGCAAGCCGTCGCCAAGGGCGGGTTGCAGCGTATCGACCACATGGCCATGGCGCTGCCGGCCGACAGTCTGGACAGCTGGGTTTTGTTCTACAAAAGCATTCTGGATTTCGAGGCTGACGACGAAGTGGTCTTGCCCGACCCCTACGGCCTGGTCAAGAGCCGGGCGCTGCGCAGCCGTTGCAGCACCGTGCGCTTGCCGTTGAATATTTCCGAAAATCGCAACACGGCCATTTCCCATGCGCTGTCGAGCTATCGCGGCTCGGGTGTGCACCACATCGCATTTTCCTGCGAAGACATCTTCGCCGAGGTAAGCCGCGCCAAGGAAGCGGGCGTACCGTTGCTGGACATCCCGCTCAACTACTACGATGACCTGGCGGCGCGCTTCGATTTCGACGAGGAGTTTCTCAGCGAACTGGCGTATTACAACGTGCTCTATGACCGCGATGCGCAGGGTGGCGAGTTGTTCCACGTCTACACCGATGCGTTCGACGGGCGCTTCTTCTTCGAAATCCTGCAGCGCAAGAACGGTTACGCAGGGTATGGCGCTGCCAACGTCCCGGTGCGTCTGGCTGCGATGGCCAAGGCGCGCAATGTGGCAGCACGTCAGGCGCGTCTGTAAGGCGAATCCGATTGCAGGGCCGCTGCGAGGGTTCGACGCCCTCGCGGCTTCCCTCGGTTGCCGGTCGGCTTCATACTCCGCGCATCACTCGTGGTCATGAGCCAACAATGAAAACAACTGACGACTCCGTTGCCGTTGCGTCGAAAGGGCGCAAGAACAATCCGGAAAAGACCCGCGAAGACATTCTGCAGGCCGCCGTTGCCGAGTTTGTCGCCCATGGCCTGTCGGGTGCGCGTGTCGATGCCATTGCCGAGCGCACCAAGACCTCGAAACGGATGATCTATTACTACTTCGGCAGCAAGGAGCAGCTGTACGTCGAAGTGCTGGAAAAACTCTACGGCGCGATTCGCAACACCGAGAGCCAGCTCAATCTGTCCGAACTCGAGCCTGTGGAAGCGATTCATCGCGTGGTCGAGTTCACCTTCGATCACCACGACAGCAATGTCGACTTCGTGCGCATCGTGTGCATCGAAAACATCCATAACGGCGAGAACGTCAAACAGTCCGAGTCGATTCAGGCCAAGAGCCAGAACATCATCAGGGCGCTCGACGGCATCCTGCGTCGTGGTGAAGCCAGCGGCCTGTTTCGTGACGGCGTTCATCCGGTTGACCTGCACCTGATGATCAGCTCGTTCTGCTTTTACCGGATCTCCAACCGCCATACCTTCAGCGAAATCTTTCAGATCGAGCTGTGGAGCGAGGAGGTCAAACAGCGTCACAAGGCAATGATCTGCGACGCTGTGTTGCGTTATCTCAAGCGCTGATGTTTACAACGTGTGGAAGTGCGCCATCATCCGCTCTGCATCGGCGGACTGGCCACTGAACAGTTCGAAGGCCTTGACCGCCTGAAACACCGCCATGGTGCTGCCATCCAGGGTGCGGCAGCCCAGTGCGCGGGCATGCCTGAGCAGTTCGGTTTCCAGTGGAAAGTAAATGATTTCCGCCACCCACAGTTCAGGCCGCAGCAACTCGACCGGCAACGGCGTACCCGGCAGTTTGGTCATGCCGACCGGCGTGGTATTGACCAGTCCGTCGGCTTCGGCCATCGCCGCAGGCAGGTCGGTACCCACCTGCGCGCGTCCGGCACCGAAGTGCTGGTTGAGGTTGTCCACCAGCCCCTGGGCGCGTTGCGGCTCGACCTCGAACACGCTGAGGCGCTCGACGCCTGCGCTCAGCAGCGCATGAGCCACGGCAGCGCCCGCGCCACCTGCACCCATCTGCACTACCTGTTGGCGTGGGGCCTTGTCCAGGCCGCGCTGAAAGCCTTCGGCAAAGCCCAGGCAGTCGGTGTTGTGACCGATGCGCTTGCCGTCCTTGAACACCACCGTATTCACCGCGCCGATACCGCGCGCTTCGTCGGACAGCTCGTCCAGTAACGGGATGACCGCCTGCTTGCAGGGGAAGGTGATATTCAGGCCGGTGAAGCCGCACTGCCTGGCACCTTCCAGCAGTTGGGGCAGGGCATGGATGTCCAGTTGCAGGGCGTCGATATCGATCAGCCGATACAGATAGCGCATGCCTTGTGCATCGCCTTCATGCTCGTGCATGGCAGGTGTCCGCGAGGCCTGGATGCCCGAGCCGATCAGGCCGGCGAGGATGGAGGGTTTTTCAGCATGAGTCATAAAATACGTCTCTTGTTTTTGTGTCACTGCCCGGTTGGCGGCAGGTGTTAAACGGAATGTACCAGATGGTTAATAGTGCCGCAGGCAGGAGTCGATTACCACGCAGCGATGTTGTGCGGTGATCGCACTAATCAGTGATAATCCACGGCCAGCCGCTCCAGGCTTACACGAGTTCGAGTCCCTGCATGTCCGAGTCCGTCTTCAGCGCCGCACAGCAGCAAGCCAGTACGTTGTACCTGCCACCCGGCTCGTGGGCCACGGTGCTCGATTGCCTGTGCGCGAAATTTCCGGCCATCAGCCGCGAACAGTGGCTGGATCGGTTTGCTCGCGACCGGGTGCTGGACGAAAACGGCAAGGCCATCGCGCCTGATCTGGCGTACCGGGAAGGGCTGCGGGTTCACTACTTTCGTGAGGTTGCCAACGAAACGCCGATCCCCGTAGTTGAAACGATCCTCTACGCCGACGAGCATCTGGTGGTGGCTGACAAGCCGCACTTCCTCCCGGTGACACCCGCAGGCGAGTACGTCGAACAAACCTTGCTGCGCCGCTTGATCCATCGCCTGGATAATCCGGATCTGGTGCCGCTGCACCGCATCGACCGGCACACCGCAGGGCTGGTGCTGTTTTCCGCCAACCGGCAGACGCGCTCGGCTTATCAGGCCTTGTTTCCCACCCGGCGCATCGACAAGTTTTACCAAGCCATTGCGCCAGCGCTGCCGGGGCTGGCGTTTCCGCGTCTGCACGAGAGCCGTCTGGTCGAGGGCGAACCGTTCTTTCGCATGCAGGAAGGTATCGGCGCGAGCAACACCCGCACGCAGATCGAGGTGCTCGAACGGCAGGATAAATTGTGGCGTTACGGGCTTTACCCGGTGACCGGCAAAAAGCATCAGCTGCGTGTACACATGGCTGCACTGGGTGCTGCCATCTGCAACGACCCGTTTTACCCGGACGTGGTGAAAGACCCGGTGGACGACTATCAAAATCCTTTGAAGCTGCTGGCCAGCAGCTTGCGCTTCGTCGATCCGCTCAGTGGCGAGCAGCGCCACTTCGAGAGCCTGTTGACGCTCGACTGGTAGTACAGGGACAGTGAAATGACAGGCAAAAAAACCCGCACTCGGCGGGTTTTTTCAAATCAGTAACGCGACGCCCGGATCACAGATCCTTGACGGTACGTACCTGATCCTTGTTGATGCGGGTCTGCTTGCCGTCAAGTTGCTTGAACTCGTAGAAGCCCGAGTCTTCATCGTACTTCGGCGTGTCGACAGCCTGGATTTCACGACCATCATTCAAGGTGATCACAGTGGGCGATGCGCAGCCGGCGAGGGAGGCAATGCTCAGTGCAAGCAGGAAGGCAGCGGGAAGGGTCCGTTGTTTCATTACTGTGTCTCCAGATGGATTCTTGATTTGCTGAACTCTCAGACGGATACACCGTCAGCAAGTTCCGTATACACCCGCAGCAACTTCAATGACCAGTCACTTGTTGCGGTTTTCACTGATCCCGGTCAACAGACAGGGAGTGTTCAGGTTGGCCAGGCGTGGATCGCCGGCTTCCAGTTGCAGGGCGACCGGTTGCAGCGGCTCCAGAGCCCGTCTCGGGCTGCGTTCGCCGGCCTGCCATGCGGCTTCCAGCGTTGCGGCGTGAGCGACAGGGATCATACCTAAAAGCGGCTGCCAGTGCTGACCTTCACGCACCATTATCGGTCGCTCCGGGTATTCAGAGGCTTTTTCACGCAATGCGTGCAGCAACGCTGCATCGACCAAAGGTACGTCGCAGGGCAGGATCAGCAACCATAGATGTCGCGCCAGAGGCAGCGCGGCACGTATTCCGGCCAGAGGCCCGTTGAAATCGGTATCGTCGTCCTGCACCAGTCGATCGGCGTAACGCGCATAGCGATCGATATTGCGATTGCAGGAAATGATCAGATCGTCGGTCAGTGGCCGGGTCAGCCGGTGCAGATGTTCGATCAGCGCGGCGCCTTGCCATTCGATCAGGCCCTTGTCACGCCCGCCCATGCGCTGCCCGCGGCCTCCGGCCAGCAGCAGAATAGAGCAGGGCGGCAGTGGGGCAGGAACATTCATCGAACACTCGTCGGGCAGTCAAAAGGAGGGCTGTGATATAACACCCGCCTGTTTTCTTAACAACTGGATGAGGCCATGAAAGCCAAGGCTGACACACCTTTCGTACCCCTTAATATCGCCGTACTGACCGTCAGCGATACCCGCACCCGAGAAACCGATACCTCGGGCCAGATGTTCGTCGACCGCCTGACCGACGCAGGCCACGGCCTGATCGAGCGCGTGCTGCTCAAGGATGACCTGTACAAGATCCGCGCTCAGGTAGCGACCTGGATTGCCGACGATCAGGTGCAGGTGGTGCTGATCACCGGTGGCACCGGCTTCACCGGCCGTGACAGCACGCCTGAAGCCGTGGCCTGCCTGCTGGACAAGCAGGTCGATGGTTTCGGTGAGCTGTTCCGGCAGATATCGGTGCCGGATATCGGCACCTCGACCATTCAGTCCCGCGCGCTGGCCGGCCTGTCCAACGGCACGCTGGTGTGCTGCCTGCCGGGCTCCACCAATGCGGTGCGCACGGCATGGGACGGCATCCTTGCCCAGCAACTGGATTCGCGCTTCCGGCCTTGCAACTTTGTGCCTCACCTCAAGCAGGCCGAGCCCTGTGCGACCCGTGGTTGAGTGCTCATGAGCCACGAGCCGAAAACCCTGCTGCCTGTTGAAGACGCCATTGCAAGGCTGCTGAAGATGGCCGAAGCCACGCCGATCACCGAGCGCCAACGCGTCTCGCTGGCCGATGCCGAAGGCCGGGTACTGGCAGTCGATCTGGTCTCCACACTGGATCTGCCGCCCTGGCCGAACAGCGCCATGGATGGTTATGCCTTGCGCGTGGCGGACTGGCGCGGCGAGCCGTTGAGCGTCAGTCAGCGCATCTTCGCCGGTCAGGCCCCCGAGCCGCTGGCCCCTGGCACCTGTGCGCGTATCTTCACCGGCGCGCCGATGCCTGAAGGCGCTGACTGCGTCGAGATGCAGGAAAACGCCGAGGTGCAGGCGGATCAGCGTGTGCGCTTCAACGAGCCGCTGGGCGCCGGGCAGAATACTCGTCCGCAAGGTCAGGAAACCCGGGTCGGCGATACCGTGCTGGCCGCCGGCACGCGGCTGGGTCCGATCGAACTGGGTCTGGCGGCCTCGCTGGGCCTCGCCGAGCTGGAGGTCATTCGTCGCGTGCGGGTCGCGGTGTTGTCCACGGGCGACGAGTTGATTGAGCCCGGTCAGCCATTGGGGCCGGGGCAGATCTACAACAGCAACCGGGTGTTGCTGTGCAGCTGGTTGAAGCGACTGGAATGCGAGGTCGTGGATGCAGGCATCCTGCCTGATGATCTGGACAAGACTCGCGCTGCACTGGCGAATCTGCAGGGCGTCGATCTGATTCTCTCCACGGGCGGAGTGTCCGTGGGCGAAGCGGATTTCCTCGGCCACGCATTGCGTGAAGAGGGCGAACTGACCCTCTGGAAGCTGGCGATCAAGCCTGGCAAGCCGCTGACCTTCGGGCATTTCCGGGGTGTGCCGGTGATCGGTCTGCCTGGCAATCCGGCCTCTACGCTGGTCACCTTCGCCTTGCTGGCCAGGGCTTACCTGCTGCGTCGCCAGGGCGTGATCGACGTCGCCCCCTTGCAGTTTCCGGTGCCTGCCGGGTTTGTCTGGACGCGTCCTGGCAATCGCCGCGAGTACCTGCGCGGCCGTCTGGAGCAGGGCCGGGCCGTGGCTTATCGCAATCAGAGTTCGGGCGTATTGCGCAGCGCTGCATGGGCCGATGGTCTGATTGAAGTCCGCGAAGGCTCGACCGTGGCCGAAGGCGACTGGGTCAACTTCATTCCGTTGAGTGAAGTGCTCGGCTGAGTGCATTCGAATGGTGGGGCGGGTACGCATGAGCTACTCTCAACAACGCTGACACAGTGGGCAACCGGACTTCGCCCTGGAGTATTGTTATGGCGCCATTGAGAGTGGCTTGTGTGATCCCGACCTACAACGGACGCAAGGATCTGGAACGTCTCCTGGATTCACTGGCTGCGCAGACTGCCAGCTTCGATACGCTGATCGTGGACTCCAGTTCCTCGGATGGCACGCTGGAGCTGGCGCAAGCGCGATGTGCCAATGTGCTGCGCATCGACAGCAAGGATTTCAACCACGGCGGCACCCGGCAGATGATGGTCGATCTGCATCCCGACTATGACGTGTATGTCTTCATGACCCAGGATGCGTACGTTGAAGACATCAATGCCATTGCCAACATTCTGTTGCCCTTCGCCGACCCGAAGGTCGGTGCTGTGTGCGGGCGACAGCTGCCGCACAAGGATGCCAACCTGCTGGCCCAGCATGCACGGTTGTTCAATTACCCGCCGACCTCGCAGATCAAAACGCTGGCCGATGCCGGGACGCTGGGCATCAAGACGCCATTCATGTCCAACTCGTTTGCGGCCTATCGGGGCGAAGCGTTGCGGGCCATTGGCGGTTTCCCGCGGCATGTGATTCTTTCAGAAGACATGTACGTCACCGCGAAAATGCTCATCGATGGCTGGAAAGCGGCTTACGAAGGCTCGGCGGTCTGCCGTCACTCCCACAATTACAGCCTGCGCGAAGAGTTTCGTCGTTACTTTGATATCGGTGTGTTCCAGGCCCGCGAAGCGTGGATCTACGAAACCTTTGGCGGCATTGGTGGCGAGGGCATGCGTTACGTCAAGTCCGAGCTGAAATTCCTCGGTCCCCGGCGAATCCTCTGGTGGCCTGTGTCGTTCGTGCGTAATGCGCTGAAGCTGCTGGCCTACAAGCTGAGCCGGCAGGAAAAACGCTTGCCCCGCGGCGTGAAGAAGAAGCTCGGCATGTACGCGCGTTACTGGGACAGCCCCTACGCCTGAGTTGCGCCGCAGACCAGCCTGCGGCGCATGAGCAGGTCAGCTTTTCGCGGCTTCTTCGTCCAGACGGTCTGCCTCGAACAGTTGCGCGAGGTCGGCCCTGGCTTCGCGGGCGGTCTGCAGGACCTTGGCGTCGTCGTCATACACCTCATGCTGAGCGGCCAGCACCTGTTCGTCGTGACGTTTGAAGCGACTGATGCGTGCGTCGGCCTGTGTTTCGCTGAGGCCCAGGCCCATGAGGGTCTGGCGACTCATTTCCAGGCTTGAATAGAACGTTTCGCGAACCGCGTGAGCGCCCAGGTCCATCAACCGATGAACATGCTGGCGGTTACGTGCGCGGGCAATGATCTTCATGTGCGGATACAGCTTGCGGATCAGCTCGGCAGTCTTGATGTTGGTGTCAGGATCATCGGTCGCGATGACGAAGTATTCGGCCTCATCGACTTTGGCGGCACGCAGTATTTCCGGGCGCAACGGGTCGCCATAGAAGACCGGTACATTGCCAAAGCTACGGGAGAACTCGATGGACTCGACGGCGGTATCCAGGGCGATGAAAGGAATCTTCTGCGCGCGCAGGATACGCGCGACAATCTGTCCCATACGGCCCATGCCGGCAATGACGACGCGTGGTTTGTCGGTCTGGATATCGCGGTATTCCTCCGGCACCTCGACAGGCTTGACCTTGGGTTTGATCCAGCGCGCCAGAGCAATGAACAGCAACGGCGTGACCGCCATCGACAAGGTGATGGTCAACACCAGCATGTCGTATAGCCCGGCCTCGAACAGCCCCTGAGCGCTGCCGATCTTGAACACCACAAAGGCAAACTCGCCGCCTGCGGCCAGTACCAGACCCAGCTGCAGCGCGCTGCGGTTGTTGAGTTCGCCAAGGGTGCGACCGATCAGGAACAGCATCGGCAGCTTGATTGCGATCAGCAACAGCGTCAGGCCCAGCACGATCAGCGGCGAGCTGAGCAACAGGCCAACGTTGGCGCCCATGCCGACACTGATGAAGAACAGCCCCAGCAATAACCCTTTGAACGGTTCGATCTGTGCTTCCAGTTCGTGACGGTATTCGGAGTCGGCCAGCAACAGGCCAGCAAGAAACGCGCCCAGCGCCATGGACACTCCCACCAGTTCCATCAGCCACGCTGTGCCTATCACCACCAGCAAGGCCGTGGCGGTCGAAACTTCCTGGATTTTGGTCTTGGCGACGATCCGGAACACCGGGCGCAGCAAATAGCGCCCGCCAATCACCACAATGGCAATGCTGCCCAGCACGCGCAGACCGTGGTTGATGCTTTCGCCGGTGTCCATCGCGTGGTCAGCCCCGGCCAGAAACGGCACCATGGCAATCAGCGGGATCGCCGCAATGTCCTGAAACAGCAGAATCGCGAACGCCATCCTGCCGTGCGGGCTGTTCAGCTGTTTGCGTTCCGCCAGGCTCTGCAGGCCGAAGGCCGTGGACGACAGGGCAAGGCCCAGGCCCAGAATGGCCGCGGTGTTCAGCGACTGGCCGAAGGCAGCGAAGGCGACCCCGCCGATGATCAGGCCGGTCAGCAGTACCTGCGCCATGCCTACGCCAAACACGGATTTGCGCATGACCCATAAACGTTTGGGCGAAAGCTCCAGGCCAATGATGAACAGCAGCAGTACCACGCCAAGTTCGGAAATATGGCTGACGCTCTCGGTATCACCGATCAGGCCCAATACCGAAGGGCCGATGACCACGCCGGCGAACAAATAGCCGATCACCGCGCCCAGCTTCAACCGCTTGGCCAGCGGCACAGTCAGCACGGCGGCGAGCAGGAATACCACTGCGACCTGCAGCAGGCTGCCTTCATGGGGCATGTAAAACTCCTTGGTAATAATTGAACACACTGTTGAAGCAGGGGCGGTATTAAAGCATGGGAGTTTTACACGGCAACGCGCATCGCAGCATGACGATAATCAACGTCGTTGATAGAACCTGCAGGAAAGGGCGCGCGTGAGGGGGGGACAAGGCGCGTGACGATGCCATCTGTCGCGCATCGGCGTAAGATATGCCCGCAAACAGGCAGCGTCAGTTGCCTGCTCATGAGCATTCAGGAAACCGTTATGACCAACAAGCAGCGTTTGATTTACTCGATTCTGATCGCCCTCGGCGTTCTGGCGATCATGCTGGGCTTGTCGCATCTGCAAAACAGCGGTGCCATCACCGAAAAGACCTTTCAGTACATTGCAATCAGCGTGGCGGTGCTGGTGGTGATCCTCAACGGCATCATGCGTCGCAAGGTCAAGCGCTAAGCGCTGGTGACCGGTGCGGCGATGAGGCGGGGTTTACCGGGCGCTGTTCTTGCCGATTTCTCCCAGCCATTCCCGGGCGCGGGGGTGCAGGCTGTAGGTCTTGTCGTCGTTGAGGTCGATCACGCCCTCGTCGCACAGACGCTTGAGCACCTCGCGCACGCTCAGAAACGATAGCGGCACATCGAGCCTGAGCAACTGGCTGTGTACGCCGCGCACTCCCAGAGGGTGGCCTTCTTCACTCGAGACCATTAGCGCGTCGAGCACCTTGAGCCTGACCAGGCTGGTGCGCAGGCCGAAGCTTTTCAGGAGCATCCGGATGTGCTCGTTTCCGGGCCGCTCGGTCTCCAGAGCGGGCGACTGTGCCTGCGCAGCCACTGCGGTTTGCCGCAGCAGGGTGCGAGTCGTGATTCCTTGGCGATTGAACATCCGCAAACTCCTTTTCAGGCTTTTTAAACACTCTCAATTAATAAGACGAACGAGCTCGGCAAAACCTCAGTTATAGGCGGAAAAAAATCTGCGGCCCAGCCTGTACAGGCTCGCTGCAGCGAGGTGCGCTTGAGGTTAGATGAAGAATCGACGGGCGCGAGAAGAGATCGTTCCGACGATGGGCGCAGCCGAAATTACCGCGCGTCAGCAAGACCGCGAGTGCGATCAGCCTTTCGGAGCGTCGGCGGTGCGGCGGTTGAGTACCGGGTTGCCGTTCTGATTCTGCGTCACATACACCGGCAACACCTTGGGCAGTGAGCCCAGCAGGCTCGACAGGTCGTGAGTGTTGTAACTGCCGCCCAGGCGCATGGCTCCGGTTGCACTGTCCGCCAGCAGAATGGGGGTTTGCAGGTAGCGATTGATCAACGGCAGTGCCTGGCTGAGCGGCAGGTCATTGAAGATCAGCTTGCCATTGCGCCACGCCAGGCTGGTATCGCGTGCTTCGGTCTGGCTGATCAGTGGAGCGTCGTCGCCTGCCTTGTAACTGGCCTGCATGCCGGGGGCCAGGGCGTGGCTCGAAGAAGGATGTGCACGATCACTGTTGATCTGAACCGAACCCTCGACCAGCGTCACGCGTACCTGATCCTGATACATCCATACGTTGAAGCGTGTGCCGGTGACCCTGATGCTGCCTGCGCCGGCATCGACCACAAAAGGGTGCGAGCTGTCGTGGCTGACCTCAAAGAACGCCTCGCCCTTTGTCAGCGTGACGCTGCGTCGATCCCGGTAATTGGCGTAGGTCAGCTCGGTACCCAGGTTCAGCTCGGCGCGGCTGCCGTCTTCCAGCATGACCAGGCGTGTAGCGGTGTCGGCGTTGTAGGTTTCGTAGGCGTCAGGCAGCCAGCCCTGATGCCAGCCGACATACCCGGCGATCGGCAGTGCCAGAGCAACGACCGCTGCGGCTGTGGCCAGTTTTGCCCAGCGGCGACCGCGACGAGGCCGAACGTGATCGGGCAGGGCAGCCTGGGTTTGGCGCGCAGGTGCCGGGTTGAGCGGTTCGATTTGCCCGGTGATGTCCCAGACTTCCAGCATGGCGTTGTATTCGATCGCATGCAGGGGGTGGGCCTTCAGCCATTGCTCGAATGCTTTTCGTTCTGCAGCGGTACAGTCTTCTGCATGCAGGCGCATGCACCAATGCGCAGCGGCATCGGTGATCGCGTCGTGTTCTGCCTTGCTGAAAAGAGGGTCGCTCATGGGCGCTCCAGCCTATACCTTCGGCGCATTCTACCCTTTGATTTCAGGGAGAGAGAACATTTGCAGGCCATTGCCCATGAAGGTGCTGCGTATTTTCTGGTGAATGCAAGCGGCTCTCATTGAAAACTCCCCGTCGCATCCTGAGTGCTATTGCCCGGGGAGTGTCCTTGCAGCGTCCGCAGCGCTACTCTCGGGGCTTGCATTCGCCTTGTCGTTCTCGCTAGCGTTCTCGATCTACCGCCATGAACAGGAGTTCCAAATGCGCGCCAATCCTGCCGATCAGTCGACCCGGGCCGTTTCCCTTGAGCAACTGACAGATTTGTTGCGCCGAATCTTCCTCGCCCATGGCACCAGTGCGGAAGTTGCCGGCGTGCTTGCCGAGAACTGCGCCAGCGCCCAGCGTGATGGCTCGCACAGCCATGGCATCTTTCGCATTCCCGGCTATCTCTCATCGCTGGCCAGCGGTTGGGTGGATGGCAAGGCTGTGCCGGTGGTCGAGGATGTCGGCGCTGCGTTTGTCCGGGTCGACGCCGGAGGCGGCTTTGCCCAGCCTGCACTGGCGGCGGCCAGAGCCTTGTTGATCGACAAGGCGCGCAGTGCCGGGATTGCGGTACTGGCCATTCGCAACTCTCATCACTTCGCTGCGTTATGGCCGGATGTCGAGCCTTTCGCCGAACAGGGGCTGGTCGCCCTGAGCATGGTCAACAGCATGACCTGCGTTGTGCCGCATGGCGCGCGTCAGCCCCTGTTCGGCACCAACCCGATTGCTTTCGCTGCACCCCGTGCAGGCGGCGAGCCTGTGGTTTTCGATCTGGCGACCAGCGCCGTTGCCCACGGTGATGTGCAGATCGCCGCACGCGAAGGTCGATTGCTGCCAGCAGGCATGGGCGTCGATCGCGACGGCCAGCCCACTGAAGAGCCCCGCGCCATTCTCGAGGGCGGCGCGTTGTTGCCCTTCGGCGGGCACAAGGGCTCAGCACTGTCGATGATGGTCGAGCTGCTGGCCGCAGGGCTGACTGGGGGCAATTTCTCATTCGAATTCGACTGGTCGAAGCATCCCGGGGCACAGACACCCTGGACCGGTCAGTTGCTGATCGTCATCGATCCTGACAAGGGCAGTGGTCAGTCGTTTGCGCAGCGCAGCGAGGAGCTGGTACGACAGCTCCATGGGGCAGGGCAGGAGCGTCTGCCGGGGGATCGGCGTTATAGCGAACGCGCGCGATCAATGGCACACGGTATCAGCATCGCCCAGACTGACCTGGAGCGCCTGCAAGCACTGGCGGGTCATTGAGGCATTTACAAATTCACTGACCATTCGTCGCGACCAGTCTTGTATCAGCGCGCTGTTCAAAATACTGTATGCATGAACAGTAAAAAACGAATGAGGTCTGTCATGTCCCTTAAGTCAGCGCAAAGTCCGATTGCTCAACAACATCGTACGCTCTCTGCAGTCAACGAAATGCAGCGCGAGGATTTTCTCCGGCTGGCGGCCGCACTGCGCCAGTTCAATGCCTACGAGCCGGAGGTGTCGATAGTCATCGCGGCCGCCCGCGCGGGCGGTGAATACCGCCAGGCCAGCGCGATGGAGTAAAGCGGCTGAATGCAGCCACGGCACGTCTCGGGTTGATTGTGAGTATACGTAACGTATATGCTTCATATATTCAACTTGAGGTGAATCATGGGTCTGGTAAAAATTTCCGAAAACATGCACGCCAATCTGCGCTCTGCCAGCGTTGCGCTCAGCCGTTCCATCAATGCGCAGGCCGAGCACTGGATGCGTGTCGGTATGCTCGCTGAACTGCACCCGGCGCTGGATTACAGCGAGATCTGCCAGATGCTGATCCGTCTCGAAAATGCCGGTGAGACCGTGTTGACCGCTTCGAACTTCAACGTCTCGGAGCTTGCAGCTTCCAGCCTGTCCAAGGCGGCCTCATGAGCAGCGCTATCGGTATCAAGACCGAACAGGACCTCGTGCAGTTGCGCATAGCCGGCAGGCTGGCTGCCGATGTGCTCGCGATGATCACGCCTTACGTGAAGGCTGGCGTCAGCACCGAAGCGCTCGACGACATCTGCAATGAATACATCGTCAAAGAGCTGAAAGTGATTCCCGCGAATGTGGGTTATCACGGTTTTACCAAGACCACCTGCATCTCTCCGAATGCCGTGGTGTGCCATGGCATACCTTCTGCCACCGATATCCTCAAGGAAGGCGATATCGTCAATATCGACGTTGCAGTGATCAAGGACGGCTGGTACGGCGATACCAGCCGTATGTACCTGGTGGGTGAGGTCAGCCCGCTGGCCAGGCGTCTGGTCGAGACGACCTATGAGGCAACTCGCGCCGGTATTCATGCCGTGCGTCCTGGGGCAACCCTGGGTGATATCGGCTACGCCATCCAGAGCGTCGCTCATCGCGAAGGCTTCAGCGTGGTGCGTGAGTATTGCGGGCACGGTATCGGGCGCAAGTACCATGAAGAACCGCAGGTTCTGCACTATGGTGCGCAGGGTAAAGGCCTCAGGCTCAAACCGGGCATGGTGTTCACCATCGAGCCGATGATCAATGCGGGCAGGGCGGGCACCCGGACGTTGCCGGATGGCTGGACGGTTCTGACCAGCGACCTCTCACTGTCTGCGCAGTGGGAGCATATGGTTGCCGTCACCTCTACCGGTTTCGAGCTGCTGACGCCGTGGCCTGACGGTACGGGTGATTACCCGGCCATCTGATCCAATAGGGTCTGGCAATGCATATGAACAATGGCCTTTTCGAAGGCCATTGCTTTGTTGGAAAGGGCGATGCCTCAGGCTTGTAGCGAAGACCTTCTCCAATGCACCTGCGTCACGCCAAAACGCTTGGCCTGCAAGGTTGCGACGCCTATCGGGCCTGCGGATATATTGCCGCTCACTGTCCCGACACCTGCATGCAGGGTCGCACAATGCAATGCATCGCTCTGGCACAGTTGCTTTGCATGATGCAGAAAGCAGTAAGGTTGGCCATTGAACTGATAGTGAATTTCAAATTCCGTTTGATGATTCATCTTCCCTGCCTGCGAACGTGATGATTAGCCTGGCTGTTTTGACGTATGCACGAGAAGGATCGTCCCCGACTACGCTCTTGTTTTCAAAGAGTAGAACGAAAATCATTCTGCTTATGGGCTAGTTAACAGTTGTCCGATGAGTGGTTTTGGAATCACTCAGATGCATTCATCAATGGCCGAGCAATCATCCGTATGAGGGCTCGGCCTTTGATCAACTTCGTTATTTACACGACTTCAGGTCTACCGGGCCTACAAAATCATTGCCACGCCCCATGACACAGGCGACCTGCTGGTTACGCTGGCGCTCCCATGCCTGGGGCGGATAGGTTTTGTCCCAGGCTTGATAAAGCTGTTGGTCCTGGCGCGAGAGACGCAAGTTGTATTGTTTGCTCATGTAGAAGTAGGTGCGCGCAATCATGCCGCGTATCGAGGGGCGAGGCATGACCTTCTTGGCCTTGAAATCCACCTGGGTCAGGCATGAGCCGTACTGGCCCTTTTGCTCGGGTATCCAGCCAAAACTGAAATTACTGCGGTCACCGTTGACCTCGCCGATGCTGGGCACCAGATTGTGCAGGTCCGCCTCGGCACGTTTGTAAACCGCGTCAGTTCTTGTGCAGTTCTTGCGCCCGCCGTTCTGCCAGCATTGGCGCAGGTGGCCGATCTGCCAGGCAGGCACAATGTGCTCCCATTCAATACGACTGGCGCGTTTGGCGCTCTTGCGCGGGACGTAGCCGCAGCCAGCGAGATCGACTCGATTGCCGGTGTATTTGCAGCCGCAGTAAAACTCGGTCGACTGCGGCGCATACAAGCCCCAGGCAACTTTCTTGGCTTCGCTGAAGGTGCGCGGGGCTTGTGCCTGGGCGGCGAACGATGCGGTGATGAGCAGGGCGGTGCAAAGCAGTTTAGAGAATCGAAACGTCATGCCGTCAATCTTCCTTCGGCAACGTCCAGAAGATTTGCACGCCACCGTCGTCGCGCCAGGCGAGGGTGACATTATCGTTCTCGGCTATTTCTTCAAGCAGTTGCGCCCAGTCGTCTTCTGCCTCGTCCGGCTGACGAAAGAGCAAGGCAGCCCTGGATTTCTGCGCGGTGGGCGAGTTGATGATCTTCTGTACCCGCATGCCCATGCGCTCGTAAGGGCCGGGAGTGGAGGGGGTCGCTGCGCTTTGTTTTGCCACGGAAAAAGGTCCCTGAATATTGCTGTACGGGCATACAGTATTTGAGTGTCGGATCTTTCGCAACATCTATGTAAGATAAAGCCTTCCAAATGGCACACTGTTGCCTTGAAAAAAACCTGACGTTTCCGGAGTCACGCATGAATATCAAGTCACTGGCATTTCCGTTACTGGCCTCGGCAGTTGTGCTGCTGGCAGGCTGTTCCACGCCCTCGGTCGTCACGCTGCAAAACGGTACTCAGTACGTGACCAAAGATATGCCCAAGACCAAGACGCGCGACGGTTTCTACGAGTTCGAGGATATCTCCGGCAAGACCATCCGGATCAAGGCCGATGATGTGGCGACGGTCAAACCCGAGGAGTGAAACCCTGCTCATCGTGACGCCCGCTCCCTGCGTTAGCGGGGACGGGTAGCTCGGGCATATTTAATTTCCGGTGGATTGACAAAGGCTGCAGCTTTTTCCATAGTTCGCTCCTCGCAAACGTTTGCGCGACGATGCCCGGCATCGATTCTGCGCCGTTCGCCCGAACAATAATCACAAGATCGGAGATGAACTCATGAAGCTGCCATTCGCTGGACGCCTTCTCGCTGTCGCCATGTTTGCTGCCGTTACGGCAGTCATGCCCCTCTCTGCGGCTTACGCCCAGACGCCTGAAAAACCCAAGGTCGCACTGGTCATGAAGTCGTTGGCCAACGAGTTCTTCCTGACCATGGAAGACGGTGCCAAGGCCTACCAGAAAGAACATGCCACCGAATTCGACCTGATCTCCAACGGGATCAAGGATGAGTCCGACACGTCGGCGCAGATCCGCATCGTCGAACAGATGATCGCCTCCAACGTGAATGCGCTGGTGATCGCGCCAGCCGACTCCAAGGCGCTGGTGCCGGTGCTCAAGAAAGCCACCGATGCCGGAATCAAGGTCGTCAACATCGACAACCAGCTCGATGTCGACGTGCTCAAAAGCAAGAACCTGCAAATCCCCTTCGTAGGGCCTGACAACCGCAAGGGTGCCAAGCTGGTGGGCGACTATCTGGCCGGGAAACTGACCGCTGGCGACGAGGTGGGCATCATCGAAGGGGTGTCGACCACCAACAATGCTCAGCAACGCACCGCCGGGTTCAAGGACGCCATGGACGAAGCGAAAATGAAAGTGGTGTCCACGCAGTCCGGTAACTGGGAAATCGACAAGGGCAACGCTGTGGCCTCGGCGATGCTCAACGAATACCCGAACCTGAAAGCCTTGCTGGCCGGTAATGACAGCATGGCGCTGGGCGCCGTCTCTGCAGTGCGTGCGGCAGGCAAGGCTGGCAAGGTCATGGTTGTGGGCTACGACAACATCAATGCGATCAAGCCGATGCTCAAGGATGGCCGGGTTCTGGCCACGGCCGATCAGTACGCAGCCAAGCAGGCGGTCTTCGGCATCGAAGCTGCGCTCAAGCTGGTCAAAGGCGAGAAGGTCGATACCAACGACAAGGGCGTGATCGAAACGCCGGTACAGCTCGTTACTCAACCTTGATCCACACCGTGTAAAGGTGCCCGTCCGCAGAGGACGGGCGCTGGGAGAAATGTATGTCAGCGTCTGCTCAGACAGCTGTTCTTTCGGTCAGTGGCATCGGCAAAACCTACGCACAGCCCGTGCTCGGGGACGTCGACCTGACGTTGATGCGCGGCGAAGTGCTGGCTCTGACCGGGGAAAACGGTGCCGGTAAAAGCACCTTGTCGAAAATCATCGGCGGGCTGGTAACGCCTACCACCGGAAACATGGAATTCCAGGGCCAGCCTTATCAGCCTGCAAGTCGTACCCAGGCCGAAAAGCTCGGCATTCGCATGGTCATGCAGGAACTCAACCTGCTGCCGACCCTGACCGTGGCTGAAAACCTGTTTCTTCACGACCTGCCCCGCAGGGCCGGCTGGATCGACCGCAAGCGCTTGCGCGAAAACGCGACCGAGGCCATGGCTCAAGTGGGGCTCGACGCCATTGATCCCGACACGCTGGTCGGCGAATTGGGGATCGGTCATCAACAGATGGTCGAGATCGCCCGCAACCTGATCGGCGACTGTCACGTACTGATTCTCGACGAACCCACTGCCATGCTCACCTCGCGCGAAGTGGAAATGCTCTTCGAGCAGATCACACGGCTGCAGGCGCGGGGCGTGTCGATCATCTACATATCCCATCGGCTTGAAGAGCTTGCCAGGGTGTCCCAGCGCATCGCCGTGCTGCGCGACGGCAAGCTGGTGTGTGTCGAGCCGATTGCCCGCTACAACAGTGAGCAACTGGTGACCCTGATGGTCGGCCGTGAGCTCGGCGAGCATATCGACATGGGCGCCCGGCAGATTGGCGAGGTGGCGCTGTCAGTCAAGGGGCTCAGTCGCGCCGGCAAGGTTGAGGATGTGTCCTTCGACGTGCGTCGAGGTGAAATCTTCGGTATTTCCGGACTGATCGGTGCCGGGCGTACCGAGTTGTTGCGTTTGATTTACGGTGCAGACGTTGCCGACAGCGGTGACATCGAAGTCGGAAGTCCGCTGCAAAAAGTCAGCATTCGCTCGCCAGCCGACGCGGTGGCGCAGGGTATCGCGCTGATCACGGAAGACCGAAAGAGCGAAGGCCTGCTGATGTCGCAATCGATCAGCGCCAACATTGCGCTGGGCAACATGCATTCGATTTCCAGCGCGGGCGTGGTCAACAGCGAAGATGAGCTGAAACTGGCGCAGCGCCAGGTGGCGGCCATGCGCATTCGCAGCTCCAGTCCGGGCCAGCTGGTCTCCGAGTTGTCGGGTGGCAATCAGCAGAAGGTGGTGATCGGTCGCTGGCTGGAACGTGACTGCACGGTGATGCTGTTCGACGAGCCGACACGGGGCATCGACATCGGTGCCAAGTTCGATATCTACGCGCTGCTGGCCGAATTGACCCGTCAGGGCAGGGCGCTGGTGGTGGTGTCCAGCGATCTGCGCGAACTGATGCTTATCTGTGATCGTATCGGCGTGCTGTCTGCCGGTCGCCTGATCGACACGTTCGAGCGCGATAGCTGGACCCAGGACCAATTGCTGGCCGCTGCCTTCGCCGGTTATCAGAAACGTGACGCGCTGCTCAATGATGCGGCGCCCAGGAACAACTCATGAAAAATACTCCTTCTCCGACGCTGACTGTGCCAGTCCGTCGCGGCGGCAACTACTTTGGCCTGGGTACCTACATCGGGCTGGCCGGTGCGTTGCTGGTGATGATCGTGCTGTTCTCGCTGCTCAGCGATCACTTCCTGTCCTACCAGACCTTCAGCATGCTCGCCAACCAGATCCCGGACCTGATGGTGCTGTCGGTCGGCATGACGCTGATCCTCATCATCGGCGGCATCGACCTGTCGGTCGGCTCGGTGCTGGCGCTGGCTGCTTCGGCGGTCAGTGTGGCAATCCTCGGCTGGGGCTGGAGCGTGTTTCCGGCGGCGTTGCTGGGCATTGCCTGTGCGACGCTGGCGGGTACGATCACCGGCTCGATTACGGTTGCCTGGCGCATCCCTTCGTTCATCGTGTCTCTGGGCGTGCTGGAAATGGCTCGTGGTGCGGCCTATCAGATGACCAATTCGCGTACCGCCTACATCGGTGATTCGTTCGCCTGGCTGTCCGATCCGATTGCCTTTGGCATTGCGCCGTCTTTCATCATCGCGTTGCTGATCATCTTCGTCGCTCAGGCGGTACTGACCCGGACCGTTTTCGGTCGCTACCTGATCGGCATCGGCACCAATGAAGAGGCCGTGCGTCTGGCGGGTATCAATCCCAAGCCTTACAAGATTCTGGTGTTCTCGCTGATGGGGCTGCTGGCCGGTGTCGCGGCACTGTTTCAGATATCCAGGCTGGAAGCGGCCGATCCGAATGCCGGTGCCGGGCTTGAGCTGCAGGTCATTGCGGCAGTGGTGATTGGCGGTACCAGCCTGATGGGCGGACGCGGTTCGATCATCAGCACCTTTTTCGGTGTGCTGATCATTTCCGTGCTGGCCGCGGGCCTGGCGCAGATCGGTGCGACCGAGCCGACCAAGCGGATCATCACCGGTGCGGTGATCGTGATTGCTGTGGTGCTGGACACCTACCGCAGCCACCGGGCTCGGCGCCAGGGCTGATATGGCAACCATCAAGGATGTCGCGGCCCTGGCGGGGATCTCGTACACCACGGTTTCCCACGTGTTGAACAATACCCGGCCGGTGAGCGAGCCGGTCAGGCTCAAGGTCGAAGCCGCCATTGCACAGCTCGATTATGTGCCCAGTGCAGTGGCGCGTTCGCTGAAGGCCAAGACCACCTCGACCATCGGCCTGTTGATTCCCAACGGCATGAACCCGTATTTCGCCGAGTTGGCGCGGGGCATCGAGGATTACTGCGAGCGCAACGGTTTTTGCGTGATCCTCTGCAACTCCGATGATAATCCGGAGAAACAGCGTGGTTATCTGCGCGTGCTGCTGGAAAAGCGCGTGGACGGGCTGATTGTTTCTTCGGTGGGTGGCGACGCGGGTATTGCAGGTGGCCTTGCCGAGGTACGTACGCCGCTGGTGATCGTTGACCGGGAGCTGGACGGTATCGATGCCGACATGGTCCGTATCGACCATGAACAGGGTGCTTATCTGGCAACCCGGCACTTGCTGGACCTGGGACATCGCGCCATTGCCTGTATTGGTGGGCCATTTCACAGCACAGTGGCCGAGATGCGTCTGGCGGGTTATCGGCGCGCCTTGCAACAGGCGTCCGTTCCGGTCCGTGCCGAATGGGCGCTGCACAGTGAGTTCACCAGCTCTGCCGGTCATGAGGCAGCGTGTCAGCTTCTGGCAGCGCATCCGCCGACCGCGATTTTTGCCGGCAACGACGTCATCGCCATCGGTGTGCTGCGCGCCGCCGCCGAGCGCTTGATTCGTGTGCCTCAGGACCTGTCGGTGATCGGTTTCGATGATATCCAGATGAGTCGCTACGTTTATCCGGCGCTGACCACCGTGGGGCAGTCAATCATGCAACTGGGCGAAACCGCTGCAGAAATGCTGCTGAGCAGAATCGCCACACCCCATGCGCTTCCTGCCGAAAAAAGGCTCGTGACGCCCAGCGTCGTGGTGCGCGAGTCTACGGCAGCGCCAAACACTTTATCCAACGAATGACGCGCAAGCACAGCAACGGATTAATCAGCCATGCAAGCAAAAATAGTGATAGTAGGCAGTCTGAACATGGATCTGGTCATCCGCGCCCAGCGTCTGCCACGTCCTGGCGAGACCTTGAGCGGGGAGACATTCGACACCGTGCCTGGCGGCAAAGGCGCCAATCAGGCGGTCGCTGCGGCACGTCTTGGCGCCAGTGTGGCAATGATCGGTTGTGTCGGGGCGGATGCCTACGGCGAACAACTGCGTGCAGCGCTGCTGGCCGAGCAGATCGATTGTCAGGCGGTGACCGTCGTTGAGGGGGTGTCCACCGGGATCGCCTCGATCGTGGTCGACGCCAACAGCCAGAACGCCATTGTCATCGTGGCCGGTGGCAATGGTCGGCTCACTCCGGCATTGCTCGAGCGCTTCGACGCGCTGCTGGCAGATTCGCAAATCGTCATCTGCCAGCTCGAAGTGCCGACCGAAACCGTTTTCCACACCCTGGCCCGCGCCCGTGCGCTGGGCAAGACCGTCATTCTCAATCCTGCCCCGGCCAGCGAGCCCTTGCCGGCAAGCTGGTATGCCCTGATCGACTACCTGATCCCCAATGAAAGCGAAGCGCAGACCCTGACCGGTGTGAACGTCGACTCGCCGGCTGCCGCTGAAAATGCGGCATCGGTCATGCTGGCGGCCGGCGCGCGCAACGTGATCATTACCCTCGGCGAGCACGGAACCCTGTTCGCCAATGCTTCTGGCATGGATCATATTCCCGCGCGACGCGTGCAGGCCGTGGACACCACCGCTGCAGGTGATACCTTTGTCGGCGGTTTTGCGGCGGCGCTGTCCGCAGGCCATGGCGAATTGCAGGCAATTCGTTTCGGTCAGGCTGCGGCGGCCATCTCCGTCACCCGAGCGGGTGCCCAGCCGTCCATCCCGACGTTCGAGGAAGTACAGGAATTCAATTCGCTATGAAAAAGACCCCGCTACTCAATATTGCCCTGTCCCGCGTGATCGCATCGCTGGGCCACGGCGACATCCTGATGATCGTCGACGCCGGCATGCCAGTACCGGCAGGCGTCGAACTGATCGACCTCGCGCTGACCCGCGGTGTGCCGGATTTCATCAGTGTGCTGGATGTCGTGCTGAGTGAAATGCAGGTTGAAAGCCACGTACTGGCCAATGAGATGGCCGAGGTCAAACCGCCTGCGTTGCAGGTGATCGAAAGCCTGAATCTCGAAGACCAGTTGGGGCAACAACGCTGGATTAGCCACGAAGACCTCAAGGTCCTGAGTCGCAAGGCCAAGGCAATCATCCGTACCGGAGAATGTCAGCCGTACAGTAATGTGGCGCTGGTATCCGGAGTCGTCTTCTAATAATTCAATAAAGGGAGTTTCATATGACATTGATACAGTTTTCCAGACAGTTCATTCGTGGAGCGTTGCTCTTGTCCATTCTCGGTACTGCTGCTGTCCAGGCGGCTGAAAAGCGTGATCTGATCATCGATACGGATCCAGGTGCGGACGATGTCGTTGCACTGTTACTGGCGCTGGCGTCACCTGAAGAGCTCAACGTGATGGCTATCACCACGGTGGCCGGCAATGTGCGGCTCGACAAGACCTCGCGTAATGCCAGGCTGGCGCGTGAGTGGGCCGGGCGCGAAGAGGTGCCTGTGTATGCCGGTGCGCCCAAGCCGTTGGTGCGTACCCCGATCTATGCCGAGAACGTTCACGGTCAGGAAGGTCTGCCGGGTGTGCCCGTGCACGAGCCCGCCAAGGGCCTTGCCGAAGGCAATGCCGTCGATTACCTGATCCGCACCCTGAGCAAGGCCAAGCCACATAGCATCACCATCGCCATGCTCGGCCCGCAGACCAACCTGGCGCTGGCCTTGGTACAGGCTCCGGAAATCACTCAGGGCATCAAGGAAGTGGTGGTCATGGGTGGCGCGCATTTCAACGGCGGCAATATCACCCCGGTTGCCGAATTCAATCTGTTCGCCGACCCGCATGCCGCGCAGATCGTTCTGGCCAGCGGTGTGAAGCTGACGTATGTGCCGCTGGATGTGACCCACAAGATTCTCACCAGTGAACAACGCCTCAAGCAGATCGCCGCACTGGGCAACAATGCTGGCAAGCTGGTCGACGGCATTCTCAATGAATACGTCAAGCTGGACATGGAGCATTACGGTTTGCCCGGCGGGCCGGTACACGACGCCAGCGTGATTGCCTGGCTGCTCAAGCCCGAGCTGTTTTCCGGGCGGCAGATCAACGTGACCGTGGACACGCGTGAGGGCATCGGTTTTGGTCAGACAGTGGCCGACTGGTACGGCACGCTCAAGCAGCCGCAGAATGTATTCTGGGTCGAGAACGGCGACGCTCAGGGGTTCTTCGATCTGCTGACCGAGCGTCTGGCGCGTCTCAAGTAAGTACGCAACCTGAGGCCGCGTATCAGGCGGGCAGTCCGGCCGCGGCATAGCGGCTCAGCACCTGGCTGATGAAGGCACGGGCACCCTCGGTGCCCAGTTCCTTGATCAGCAGGTCGACTGCGATGATCATCAGTTCTTCCGGATTCCCGGGGCTGTGCGAGCAGTGCCCCTGAGGCCATCTGGCCTTGATGTCCGCGTCTAGGGTTATGGCTGTCATGTCTGTCTGATCTCCACTGAAGGGTCACGCACACGCTGCTCGCTTCCCGGCGTTTGTGTCCCTGGCAGTAAACCATCCCGCGCGCATTTTGACACTTCTACTTAGATATGATCCTGATAGCCCGATTCAATGAGCTGCGGCGATAAACGTTTTGTGACGATTTCCTCGCACGCCCTGTTTCATGCCAAGGCAGACTCCCGTTCCAGGCAGATCAACAGGTTACACAAGGCATGTCGGTCGGACCGTGCAACCAACGCGCCTGAGCGCGGTCGGACAGGTCTGGAAATGTTCATTGGCAGAGGAGGGTGTATGCCCCGGAAATTCGCAACATTGGGTTTTATGGTCGTGGCTTCATTGATGGCAGGCTGCAGCAGTACGGCGTCTGATAGCAGTGCCAGTGCTGAAGCGCCCGTCAAGGCCGACGCGCCAGCCAGCAACGCGATACCTGGGCGCTGTGATGCAGGGCTTGCCCAGTTCGCCATTGGCAAGCAGGCGTCCATCGACCTCCTTTCTCAAGTCCGCGCCCGTTCCGGTTCGCAGGATGCGCGCATTCTCGGCCCTGACGACATGGTTACGCTGGAATACCGATCCGAGCGGGTAAACGTCAACACCGACGCGTCGGGGAAGGTGACCCGTATCAATTGCGGCTGAGCCGGTACTTTCTTTTGCGCATAAAAAAACCCCGTCAGTGACGGGGTTTTTTTTGTGTCAGGTGAATCAGGCCACCTGAACTTCTTCTGCCTGCATGCCTTTCTGGCCTTTAGCAGCAACAAAAGTAACGGTCTGGCCTTCTTTCAGGCTTTTGAAACCGTCGCTCTGGATTGCTTTGAAGTGTACGAACAGGTCGTCACCGCCACCTTGTGGAGTGATAAAGCCGAAGCCTTTTTCATCGTTGAACCATTTTACGGTGCCGGTTTGGCGATTAGACATGGTGTATCTCCAGAAACATAATTTTCAGTAACGTGCTGCTCAGGCCAACTGGGCACACCGGGCTATCATAGTCGAAATGGGCAAAAAAACAGCTATTAAGGTGGGCCCTTTGCGTAAAGGTACCGTATATGCAGTTCACCATACTCTGCAAACCGCCCTCAGAGGTGCCAGGCTCAGCGCAGAACGGGCCGTACCAATAGCGCTTAAAGCCATGATTTTCATGGCTTTCAGAAGTGCCGGGGCCAACTGCTATCAGTGCTTGGCACGTGCATTTTACCCCGGCTGAAAAAAATGATTATTTTGTCGCTGTGCAGTTCTCTGCGACCAGTTTTTGCAGTTTTGCCGTCAATGCAGCGGGTGGCGCTGCCTTGGTATCCTTGAGCGAGGCTATTTCCTTGTTGGTGAAGTGACTGTCCACCTGTTGTGCTCCGCATTCGCAGTGAGTCGTTGCGGTCTTGTCATTCAGCCCCTGTTTCTTGGCCGCAGCCACGCATTCCTGACTGAAGGTGGTGCGTGTCGCTCCATCCATCGCAGCGTGAGCACCCAGCGGGATGAGGGCGGCGCTGCAGACGAGGAGGCTGGTCAGGCGTGAAAACTTCATGGTGTTCTCCTTATTGCTGGAAAAAACGTACGGGGTCTTGCTGGTTTCTGACGCCCATGAAGCCAGCCAGTTCAGGCGGCGTGCCAATTCCATTTCATTTGCGTGGATGTGCATCCCGGCCGGCCTGGCTGTGTTAGGATGCGCGTCCTGTTATTTTCCAGCGCCCCATGGCCAATGGCTTTCGGTGCCGCGCAGGCAGGTTTTTTCGTACATTCCAGTCATCTGGTCCGGTTCAAGGTTGGCCCCAAGGCTCCTGCCACTGTGAGGCAGGCATACCACCGGATCACGTACTGGCTCATCCCAACCCACGTGACCTTTGGTAGGGGTCACCACTAGGAGAGGAGGCGCCATGCCAACTATTACTCTTCCCGACGGCAGTCAACGTTCATTCGATCAGGCGGTTTCCGTAGCCGATGTCGCGCTTTCAATCGGTGCCGGTCTGGCCAAGGCCACCGTCGCCGGCAAGGTCGACGGCAAGCTCGTCGACGCCTGCGACCTGATCGAAAACGATGCCAGCCTGCAGATCATCACCCCCAAGGATCAGGAAGGACTGGAAATCATCCGTCACTCCTGCGCGCACCTGGTAGGGCACGCGGTCAAGCAGTTGTATCCGACTGCAAAAATGGTCATCGGCCCGGTGATCGACGACGGCTTCTATTACGATATCGCCTACGAGCGCCCGTTCACGCCTGACGATATGGCGGCGATCGAACAGCGCATGCAGCAGTTGATCGAAAAAGATTACGACGTCATCAAGAAAGTCACGCCGCGCGCTGAAGTGATCGAGGTGTTCACCGCCCGTCACGAAGATTACAAGCTGCGTCTGGTCGAAGACATGCCGAACGAGCAGGCAATGGGCCTGTATTACCACGAAGAATACGTCGACATGTGCCGCGGTCCGCACGTGCCGAACACGCGCTTCCTGAAGTCATTCAAGCTGACCAAACTGTCTGGCGCTTACTGGCGCGGCGACGCCAAGAACGAGCAATTGCAGCGCGTCTACGGCACTGCCTGGGCCGACAAGAAACAACTGGCAGCCTACATCCAGCGCATCGAAGAAGCCGAAAAACGCGACCATCGCAAGATCGGCAAGCGTCTTGGCCTGTTCCATACCCAGGAAGAAGCGCCGGGCATGGTTTTCTGGCACCCGCAGGGCTGGACCCTGTATCAGGTGCTTGAGCAGTACATGCGTAAAGTGCAGCGTGAGAATGGCTACCTCGAGATCAAGACCCCGCAAGTGGTCGATCGCTCGCTCTGGGAAAAATCCGGGCACTGGGCCAACTACGCCGACAACATGTTCACCACCGAGTCCGAAAGCCGCGACTACGCGATCAAGCCGATGAACTGCCCTTGCCACGTGCAGGTGTTCAATCAGGGCCTGAAGAGCTACCGCGAGCTGCCGATGCGTCTGGCCGAGTTCGGTGCCTGTCACCGTAACGAGCCGTCGGGTGCCTTGCACGGCATCATGCGCGTGCGTGGCTTCACCCAGGACGATGCGCACATCTTCTGTACCGAAGACCAGATGCAGGCCGAGTCTGCCGCGTTCATCAAGCTCACGCTGGATGTCTACGCCGATTTCGGTTTCAAGGATATCGAACTCAAATTGTCCACTCGCCCTGAAAAGCGTGTAGGCTCCGACGAGCTTTGGGACCGTGCCGAATCGGCGCTGGCTTCCGCACTCGACAGCGCAGGTCTGCCTTACGACCTGCAGCCGGGCGAGGGCGCGTTCTACGGTCCGAAAATCGAGTTCTCCCTCAAGGATTGTCTCGGTCGGGTATGGCAGTGCGGCACCTTGCAGCTGGACTTCAATCTGCCGATCCGCTTGAGTGCCGAGTACGTTTCGGAAGACAACAGTCGCAAGAATCCGGTCATGTTGCACCGCGCAATTCTTGGGTCCTTCGAGCGGTTCATCGGAATTCTGATCGAGCATTACGAAGGCGCGTTTCCGGCCTGGCTGGCGCCTACCCAGGCAGTGATCATGAATATCACTGACAAACAGGCCGATTTTGCCCTCGAAGTGGAAAAAACTCTGGCTCAAAGCGGGTTTCGTGCCAAGTCCGACTTGAGAAATGAAAAGATCGGCTTTAAAATCCGTGAGCATACTTTGCTCAAGGTTCCTTATCTCCTCGTGATTGGAGATCGGGAGGTTGAAATGCAAACTGTCGCTGTGCGTACACGTGAAGGCGCTGACCTTGGCTCGATGCCGGTCGCCCAATTCGCTGAATTCCTCGCACAAGCGGTTTCCCGGCGTGGTCGCCAAGATACGGAGTAATTATTATTAAGCGTGAAATGAGACAAGATAAACGAGCTGCACCCAAGGCCCCGATCAATGAAAATATCTCGGCCCGCGAGGTTCGTTTAATTGGCGCTGACGGCGAGCAGATTGGCATCGTCTCGATTGATGAAGCGCTTCGTATTGCCGAAGAGGCGAAGCTGGATCTGGTAGAGATTTCTGCCGACGCAGTCCCTCCGGTCTGCCGTGTGATGGATTACGGCAAATCGATCTTCGAGAAGAAGAAGCAGGTTGCTGCAGCGAAGAAGAACCAGAAGCAGATCCAGGTTAAAGAAATCAAGTTTCGTCCAGGGACGGAGGAAGGGGATTACCAGGTAAAACTACGCAACCTGGTACGTTTCCTGAGTGACGGGGACAGGGCCAAGGTATCGTTGAGATTCCGCGGTCGTGAGATGGCCCACCAGGAGCTGGGTATGGAGCTGTTGAAGCGGGTTGAAGGTGACCTGCTCGAATACGGTTCCGTCGAACAGCATCCTAAGATGGAAGGACGCCAGCTGATCATGGTCATCGCCCCGAAAAAGAAGAAATAACCACCAGGGCACGGCAGGCCTTGCGGTTATATTTATCAACTGAATGCGGAGTATCCGAACATGCCAAAGATGAAGACTAAAAGTGGTGCAGCTAAGCGGTTTTTGAAAACCGCCAACGGCATCAAGCACAAGCACGCTTTCAAGAGCCACATCCTGACCAAAATGTCGACAAAGCGTAAGCGTCAATTGCGCGGTAGCAGCTTGCTGCATCCGTCTGACGTGGCAAAAGTCGAGCGCATGCTGCGCCTTCGTTAATTTTGATCAAGATATAGAGGAAGTAACTCATGGCTCGTGTAAAGCGTGGCGTCATTGCCCGTAAGCGTCACAAAAAAATTCTGAAACTTGCAAAAGGCTACTACGGCGCGCGTTCACGCGTATTCCGTGTTGCCAAGCAAGCGGTAATCAAGGCAGGCCAATACGCCTACCGTGACCGTCGTCAGAAAAAACGTCAGTTCCGCGCTCTGTGGATCGCTCGTATCAACGCTGGTGCTCGTGTTAACGGTCTGTCCTACAGCCGTTTCATTGCCGGCCTGAAAAAAGCGTCCATCGAGATCGACCGTAAGGTTCTGGCTGATCTGGCAGTGAACGAAAAAGCGGCGTTTGCTGCGATTGTCGAGAAAGCTAAAGCCACCTTGGCCTAAGTCCCCGACAATCACTTGCCCCGGTTCTCCGGGGTCGGTGTTAAACGTCATAAATAGGGGAAGAGCCTTCAGCTCTTCCCCTATTTTGTATCTGGAGTCTGTACATGGAAAACCTGGACGCGCTGGTCTCTCAAGCTCTTGAGGCTGTGCAAAGCGCCGAAGATATCAATGCCCTGGAGCAAATCCGGGTTCATTACCTCGGCAAGAAAGGCGAGTTGACTCAGGTGATGAAGACCCTGGGGAACCTGCCAGCTGAAGAGCGTCCGCAAGTCGGTGCGCTGATCAACGTTGCCAAGGAACGTGTCACAGAGGTTCTCAATGCACGCAAGGTATCGTTTGAGCAGGCAGAACTGACTGCCAGGCTCGCAGCCGAATGCATCGATGTGACCCTGCCGGGCCGCGGTCAGACCTCAGGTGGTCTGCACCCGATTACCCGTACTCTGGAACGTATCGAACAATTCTTCACGCACATCGGCTACGGCATCGCCGAAGGCCCTGAAGTGGAAGACGATTACCACAACTTCGAGGCGCTCAACATCCCAGGCCACCACCCGGCCCGGTCGATGCACGACACCTTCTATTTCAACGCGAACATGCTGCTGCGCACCCACACCTCGCCGGTACAGGTACGCACCATGGAATCGCAGCAGCCGCCGATCCGCATCGTCTGCCCAGGCCGTGTGTACCGTAGCGACTCGGATATCACCCACTCGCCGATGTTCCACCAGATCGAAGGTCTGCTGGTCGATCGCGACATCAATTTTGCCGATCTGAAAGGCACCATCGAAGAATTCCTGCGTGTGTTCTTCGAGAAAGAGCTGGCCGTGCGCTTCCGTCCTTCGTATTTCCCGTTCACCGAGCCCTCGGCGGAAGTGGATATGGAATGCGTGATGTGCAGTGGCAAGGGCTGCCGCGTCTGCAAACAGACCGGCTGGCTTGAAGTCATGGGGTGCGGCATGGTCCACCCGAACGTGCTGCGCATGTCCGGCATCGATCCTGAAGAGTTTCAGGGCTTTGCGTTCGGCATGGGCGTAGAGCGTCTGGCCATGCTGCGTTACGGCGTCAATGATTTGCGCCTGTTCTTCGACAACGATTTGCGGTTCCTCGCGCAATTTCGCTAAGTCGTACGAACCCATCAGGAGAGCAGGATGAAATTCAGTGAACAATGGCTGCGCGGCTGGGTAAGCCCGCAGGTTTCCCGCGACGAGCTGGTTGCTCGTCTGTCGATGGCCGGTCTTGAGGTTGACAGCGTGACGCTGGCCGCCGGCGTTTTCAGCGGCGTGGTAGTGGGCGAGGTGCTGAGCACCGAGCAACACCCCGATGCCGACAAGTTGCGTGTGTGTCAGGTCAGCAATGGCAGCGAAACCTTTCAGGTCGTCTGTGGCGCGCCAAACGTGCGTCCGGGCTTGAAAATTCCATTCGCCATGATCGGCGCCGAGCTTCCGGGCGACTTTAAGATCAAGAAAGCCAAGCTGCGCGGCGTCGAGTCCAACGGCATGTTGTGTTCGGCTGCCGAGTTGCAGGCCGGCGAGGGCAATGATGGCTTGATGGAGCTGGCAGCCGATGCGCCAGTCGGTCAGGACATTCGTGTCTATCTGAGCCTGGACGATGCCAGCATCGAGGTCGACCTGACCCCGAACCGTGGCGACTGCCTGTCGGTGGCCGGTCTGGCGCGTGAAGTCGGTGCGCTTTACGCCGCTGAGGTCACCCGTCCGCAGGTCGCTGCTGTCAGCGCTGTACACGATGAAGTGCGCCCGGTCGAAGTGCTGGCGCCGGCTGCATGCCCGCGCTACCTGGGCCGTGTGATCCGCAACGTCGACCTGTCGCGTCCGACCCCGCTGTGGATGGTCGAGCGTCTGCGTCGTTCCGACGTGCGCAGCATCGATGCCGCTGTCGACATCACCAACTACGTGATGCTGGAACTGGGTCAGCCTCTGCATGCGTTCGATCTGGCCGAAATCAACGGCGGGATTCGTGTGCGTATGGCCGAGGAGGGCGAGAAGCTCGTTCTGCTCGACGGCCAGGAAGTCAGCCTGCGTGCCGACACGCTGGTCATTGCCGATCACCAGCGCGCGCTGGCAATCGCCGGTGTCATGGGTGGCGAGCACAGCGGTGTGACTGCCGGTACTCGCGATATTTTCCTGGAAAGCGCGTTCTTCGACACCATTTCGGTGGCCGGCAAGGCGCGTTCCTATGGCTTGCATACCGACGCTTCGCACCGCTACGAGCGTGGTGTGGACTGGCAACTTGCCCGTGAAGCCATGGAGCGGGCCACTGGCCTGCTGCTGGATATCACCGGTGGCGAAGCCGGCCCCGTGATCGAAGTGGTCAGCGAGCAGCATTTGCCGTCGATCGCCCCGGTTACGCTGCGCGCCAGCCGCGTCGAGCAGATGCTCGGTCTGGTGATCGAAAACGCTGAAATCGAACGCCTGCTGAAAGGTCTCGGTCTGGCTGTGACTGCCGAAGCCGATGGGCAATGGCGTGTCGAAGTGCCAAGTCATCGTTTCGACATCAGCCTTGAAGTCGACCTGATCGAAGAGCTGGCACGTCTTTACGGCTACAACCGTCTGCCGGTCCGCTATCCACAGGCCCGTCTGGCTCCTCAGGCCAAGGCCGAAGCCAGGGGCGATCTGCCTGAGCTGCGCCGCCTGCTGGTTGCCCGCGGTTATCAGGAAGCGATCACCTACAGCTTCATCGACCCGAAATGGTTCGAGCTGTTCTCGCCGGGCGCCAAGCCCTTGCTGCTGGCCAACCCGATCTCCAATGACATGGCGGCCATGCGTGCCTCGTTGTGGCCGGGTCTGGTCAAGGCGCTGCAGCACAACCTCAACCGCCAGCAGGACCGCGTGCGGATGTTCGAAAGCGGCCTGCGCTTCGTCGGTCAGCTCGATGGCTTGAAGCAAGAGCCCATGCTGGCGGGCGTTGTCTGCGGCAGCCGCCTGCCGGAAGGCTGGGCGCAAGGTCGTGATGCAGTCGATTTCTTCGACGTCAAGGCTGACGTTGAAGCGGTTCTGGGCTTTGCCGGTGCACTGGGCGAGTTCACCTTCACGCCGGGTCAGCATCCTGCCTTGCACCCAGGCCAGACGGCGCGCATCGAGCGTGATGGCCGTGAGGTCGGTTTCCTGGGCGCCATTCACCCGGAACTGTCGAAAACCCTGGGGCTGGATCGTCCGGTGTTTGTTTTCGAGCTGGTTCTGGCGGAAGTGTCGACCGGCCGTCTGCCGAAATTCCACGAGCTGTCGCGCTTCCCTGAAGTGCGCCGCGACCTGGCGCTGCTGGCCGATCGGGATGTTTCGGCCAGTGCGGTTCTGGACGTTATTCGTGAAAATGCAGGCGAGTGGCTCACAGACCTCAGGTTATTTGATGTTTACCAGGGTAAAGGCATTGATCCGCATAGAAAAAGCCTTGCAGTCGGCTTGACCTGGCAGCATCCATCACGCACTCTTAATGACGATGAGGTAAACGCAACGACACTTGCTATCCTCACCTCGCTTGAGGAGAGGTTAAACGCCACGTTAAGGAAGTAGCGTATGGGGGCTCTGACGAAAGCTGAGATGGCCGAACGTCTGTACGAAGAGCTGGGCCTGAATAAACGGGAAGCCAAGGAACTGGTCGAACTGTTTTTTGAAGAAATCAGGCACGCTCTGGAAGATAACGAGCAGGTGAAGTTGTCAGGTTTCGGCAACTTCGACCTTCGAGACAAGCGCCAGCGGCCTGGGAGAAATCCCAAGACCGGTGAAGAGATTCCGATTACGGCGCGCCGTGTGGTCACCTTTCGTCCAGGGCAGAAGCTGAAGGCCCGAGTTGAGGCATATGCTGGAACCAAGTCATAACGACGAGCTGCCGCCGATCCCCGGCAAACGCTACTTCACCATCGGTGAGGTCAGCGAGCTCTGCGCGGTAAAACCGCACGTTCTGCGTTATTGGGAGCAGGAGTTTCCTCAACTCAACCCCGTCAAGCGACGCGGAAACCGTCGGTATTATCAGCGCCAGGACGTGCTGATGATCCGCCAGATCCGCGGCCTGCTATACGATCAGGGCTTCACCATCGGTGGCGCCCGACTTCGTCTTACCGCCGGTGAACCAAAGGATGACACCCAGCAGTACAAGCAGATGATTCGCGAGATGATTGCGGAGCTGGAAGACGTACTCGTCATGCTCAAGGCGTAATTGAGCAGTCAGGATACTTCCAAAATTCAAATGCTTAGGGTATATTCCTCAACGTTTTCGCAGGTTGCAAAACAGATACACGCCTAGTCGGGGCGTAGCGCAGTCCGGTAGCGCACTAGCATGGGGTGCTAGGGGTCGAGTGTTCGAATCACTCCGTCCCGACCATATAATTCAAAGGGTTGCGAGATTTTATCTCGCGACCCTTTTTTGTTTTTAAGCGTTTTTACCCCTACAAAAATTCTGGCTCTTGGTTGAATCTTCAGCAGCTACAAAGTTCATGGCGCGAGAAGAGTGCTTCGCTGTGTGCTGGAAGGGGACGGCCGTTAAAGAGCATTTTCCGGTGCCGGTTGGTCGTTGGGTTGGGCGATGATTGTTTTGAGCTCTGCGCTCATGGGGAATTTGAGATTCAAGCCTTTGGGAGGGATGGGCTGAGTAAACCATTTATCGTAGATGGCGTTGATTTCACCTGAGACAAAAAGTGACTTAATCGAGTCATCCACGACTTTTTTGAGATCCGGATCACCCCGACGCATTGTGCAACCATAGATTTCGTTGGATTGCGGGGTGCCAGTCACTACCCAATCTTCCGGTTTCTTTGCCTTTGCCATTTCGCCCGCTAGCAATGCGTCGTCCTGCATAAACGCAATGGCGCGGCCGGACTCGAGCATTTGGTAAGACTCGCCAATGTCTTTGGCAGAGATTACGTTCATGTTCATCTTTTTCTCGGCATTCATGACCTTGAGCATCCGCTCGGCAGTGCTGCCAGCAGTAGTCACTACGTTCTTGCCGTTGAGATCTTGAAAGTCCTTGTAAACCGAATCCTTCCTGACCAACAGACGGGTGCTGGCTTCAAAAATGCCGACCGAGAAGTCGACCTGCCGAGCTCTCTCGGCGGTATTGGTTGTGGAGCCGCACTCCAGGTCCACAGTGCCGTTTTGCACCAGTGGGATACGCGTCTGTGATGTCACCAGGTTGTACCGTACGTTCAGCTTGGGCATACCGAGTTCTTGCTTGATAGCCTCGACAATCTTTAATTGAATGTCATGGGAGTAGCCCATCGGCTGACCGGATCCGTCGGCCATATAAGAGAAGGGAATGGAAGAGTCTCGGTGACCCAGGGTGATGGTCCCCGAGGTCTTGATTTTCTTAAGCGTGCCGGTGGGTTCGGCAGCCATGAGGGCAGTACTACTTAAGGCCACAGTCAGGGTAACGCCCAGGATTGCAGAGAAGGTACGCATCAAAAGCTCCTCATTAGGGTGAGGCGAGAGGTCTCGCGGGGCTTGGCGACTCGCTTGTTGTTAGTGACGGTCCAGCCAGACGGTCTGTGCATTACAGAATTCGTGCACACCGAAATGCGACAGTTCACGGCCAAAACCGCTTTTCTTTACGCCGCCGAAAGTGACGCGTGGATCGGTTGCGCAATAGCCATTGATGAATACGCCGCCGGTTTCCAGTTCGCCGGCCAGCTTCTGGGCCAGTTCCAGAGCATGTGCGGCGTCCCGCGCAGTTGTGATCGATGCCACGGGTCTAAGGCTGGAAACGTTAGTCATGACACCGTCCTGCAGGATGGGAATGGATGCATAGCTTCTAAGCAACAGCGCCGGTTTTGAATCAGATCGCGCGAGCCAAAATGGATTGCGCGCGACCAATGACCGGCGCATCGACCATTTGCCCATCCAGCACGAAAACGCCTTCACCTGAACGAGCGGCTTCGATAATGCGTTGCGCCCACTGCAATTCTTCCTGGCTTGGTTTTAGCGCCTGATGAATGATTGCGACTTGGGTTGGATGGATACACAGCGCGCCACCAAAGCCCATGTCGCGTGCAAAATGAACCGCGCGTAGTAGCCCAGCGGTGTCCTGGAACGACGGAAATACCCCATCCAACGCTGGAGCGAGCGCTGCAACCCGGGTGGCGAGCAAAACGGCGTAGCGCGCATGGCTAAGGATTTCTTCGGCGGCAGGGCTGCCAGTAGTCAGGTTCAGGTCCAGACCCAGATCCAGACTACCGAACGACAACCGCTCAACGCCTTGAGTGCCGGCAATTTCGTTGAGTGCTGACAAGCCCTTCGCGCTCTCGATGATTGGCCAAATCGGTTTTTCGGTACCGGCAGCTGTGGTGACCTGTTTCGCGCTTTCTGCTTTGGGCAGCAGAATTCCGATAACGCCAGCGTGGCGTCGGCAAAGATCCAGGTCCGCAACATGCGCCCAGTGATCCGGGGCATTCACTCGGACCAGAATTCGTGCATCCGGGGCTTCGCTCAGAAATGCGTCGAGGTTATCCCTCGCCTGCTCCTTGAGGTTTTCTTGCACGGCATCTTCCAAGTCAACGATAACCCGATCCGCCCCGGTGGCAATAGCTTTTGAGATGCGCTCTGGTCGAGTGGCCGGCACAAACAGGGCGGAGCGAACAAGTGATTTGCTCATGGCGTTGCTCCATTGCTGAACTCGATCTCTCCGATCTGTGCAGTGCCGTCCTGATTGCCAGCCCAGACCTGTGCCTTGCCGTTTTCGATTAGACGTCCGCCCACCTCGAAAGGCTTAGGCGAAATCAGAGGTCGTACTCCGCGGAATGCGAAACGCTCCAGACGCGCAGCTGGATGCGCTTTGGTAAAGGCACGCAAATTCAACGTGGCGATCAATGGACCATGTACCACCAGCCCCGGATAACCTTCGGTCTCTGTCACATACGGCCAGTCATAGTGAATACGATGACCATTGAAGGTCACTGCGGAATAGCGAAACAGCAGGGTTGGAGTGGGTTCTATCCGTTCCTGCCATTGGCCTTCAGGTAACGTTTCGGTACCGTTCAGTTTGGGCGGGGAAGCTTCACGGTAAACAATGTCCTGATCGTCTTGAAGGGCGCGTTTGCCGTCCTGGAAAAACTCATGGCGTACTGTGACGAACAATAAGGAACCCGTGCGACCGTGCTTCTCCTCGACGTTGAGGATGGTCGATACACAGGTCACTTCAGCATCCACTCTTAATGGCTGGAAAAACTCAATTCGGCTTCCCGCCCACATGCGATTGTGGTTATGGGCCGGCGGCAAAAATCCCCCCAGCGCTGGATGGCCGTCCGGCCCCAGTTCGCTGGCACCCACCGGCTCCTGAAAAAATGCCCAGTGCCACAGGGGCGGCAGCGGCTCACCGGGTTTTGGTGCCGACTCGCCCAATGTCGCGGCAATGCGTCTGACCAGAGTGAAACTGATCCGGTCCTGGCTTTCCTGACGTCGTCCAATCCAGGCGGAAAAATCGGAACTGTTGCTCATATTCTTTGCTCCAGTCGGTCAGTGATCAAGCCAGGGTGGCCATTTCTGGAATCGCTTCAAAAAGATCCGCCACCAGGCCGTAATCGGCCACCTGGAAGATCGGTGCTTCTTCGTCCTTGTTGATCGCAACGATCACTTTGGAGTCTTTCATGCCGGCCAGGTGCTGAATCGCGCCGGAGATACCGACGGCGATGTACAGCTGTGGCGCAACGATCTTGCCGGTCTGGCCGACCTGCATGTCGTTCGGTACGAAACCTGCGTCGACCGCTGCACGGGAAGCACCGACGGCAGCGCCCAGCTTGTCGGCCAGGGCGTACAGGTGTTTGAAGTTGTCGCCGTTCTGCATGCCGCGGCCGCCGGAAACGACGATCTTGGCAGCGGTCAGCTCAGGACGATCGGACTTGGCCAGCTCTTCGCTGACGAAGCTGGAAGTGCCGGCGTTGTGAGCAGCAGCAACCGCTTCAACAGCAGCCGAACCACCTTCAGCGGCAACCGGGTCGAAACCGGTTGCACGCACGGTGATCACTTTGATCGCAGCGGTCGATTGCACAGTAGCGATGGCGTTACCGGCGTAGATCGGACGCTTGAAGGTGTCAGCGCTTTCTACCGAGATGATCTCGGAAATCTGGTCAACGTCCAGCTGGGCGGCAACGCGCGGCAGGATGTTTTTGCCGTTGGAAGTGGCGGCAGCCAGGATGTGGCTGTAACCAGCGCCCAGTTCGGCTACCAGCGGAGCAACGTTTTCCGGCAGCTGATGCGCGTAGGCAGCATTGTCAGCGTTCAGGACTTTGCTCACGCCTGCGATTTTCGCGGCGGCTTCAGCCACGGCGCCAGCACCCTGGCCGGCAACCAGAACGTGGATGTCGCCGCCGATTTTGGCAGCGGCAGCCACGGTGTTCAGGGTGGCCGGAGCCAGCACTTTGTTGTCGTGTTCAGCAATAACCAAGATAGTCATTTAGATTACCTTCGCTTCGTTTTTCAGTTTCTCGACCAGTTCAGCCACCGACTTGACCTTGATGCCCGCGCTGCGTGCAGCCGGCGCTTCGACTTTCAGGGTCTTGTTGGTGGAGGCGGTGGAAACGCCCAAAGCGTCCGGAGTCAGCGTCTCGAGAGGCTTCTTCTTGGCTTTCATGATGTTTGGCAGGGACGCATAGCGCGGCTCGTTCAAACGCAGGTCGGTGGTGACGATCGCTGGCAACTTCAGGGAGACAGTCTGCGCGCCGCCGTCGATTTCGCGGGTCACGGCAACGCTGTCGCCGGAAACTTCGACTTTCGAGGCGAAAGTGCCCTGACCGTAGCCGCTCAGTGCAGCGAGCATCTGGCCGGTCTGGTTGTTGTCGCTGTCGATGGCCTGTTTGCCCAGGATCACCAGCTGAGGCTGTTCCTTGTCGACCACGGCCTTGAGCAGCTTGGCCACGGCCAGGGAAGTCAGGTCTTCAGCGGATTCGACGAGGATGGCGCGGTCGGCACCCAGAGCCAGTGCGGTACGCAGCTGTTCCTGAGCGGTGGACGGGCCGATGGAGACGACGACGATTTCAGTCGCAACGCCTTTTTCTTTCAGGCGTACGGCTTCTTCCACTGCGATTTCGCAGAACGGGTTCATCGACATCTTGACGTTGGCGAGGTCTACGCCGGAATTGTCCGCCTTGACGCGAACCTTGACGTTGTAGTCGACCACTCGTTTCACAGCTACCAGCATTTTCATTGGGCAGTGTTCTCTCGAAAAACTTTGATCGTTGCAGGCAGGCTTTTTATTTTCAGCTGAAGGCTAAATCGCCCCGGCTACGCGCATTTGTTCAATACGGTCTGTACCCAGCCCCAGTTCCCTGAGCACCTGTTCGGTGTGCTGACCTAGACCCGGTACGGCATCCATACGTGGCTCGAACGCGCTGTTGCTGCCGGGAGGTATCAAGCTCGGAACGGTACCGGCGGAGGTTTCGACTTCCCGCCAGCGATCACGCGCCTGAAGTTGCGGATGGTCCCAAACACCTTGCATGTCATTGACCCGAGCATTAGCAATTTGCGCATGCTCCAACCGATCAAACACGGCATCGAAATTGAGTGTGGAGAACGATTCAACGATGAGTGCCCGCAGCGCCTGGCGGTTTTCGACGCGCTTGAAGTTGGCAGAGAAACGTTCGTCTTTCGCCAGTTCAGGAGTAAGCAGTACCTTGTCGCAAAACAGCTGCCACTCACGCTCGTTCTGCAACCCCAGCATGACTGTGGTGCCGTCACCGATGGGGAAGGGACCATAGGGGTAAATTGTGGCGTGCGCGGCGCCGGCGCGAGGGGGAGGGGGAGAGCCGTCGTACGCGTAGTACATCGGGTAGTTCATCCACTCGACCAGGCTTTCCAGCATGGACACATCGAGGTGGCTGCCTTCGCCAGTGCGTCCACGCAACAGCAAGGCAGACAGAATTCCGGTGTAGGCGTACATGCCGGCCGCGATGTCAGCAATCGAGCAACCGGCCTTGGCCATTTCGTCTTCACCCGGTCCGCCGGTGACCGACAGGAAACCGCCTTCGCTCTGGATCAACAGGTCATAGGCTTTTTTCTTTTCATACGGGCCGCCTGCGCCGTAGCCTGAAATGTCACAAACGATCAGGCGCGGAAACCGCTGATGCAAAGCCTCAAATGAAAGTCCCATTCGTGCTGCGGCACCCGGCGCCAGGTTCTGCACCAGGACATCGGCAGTGGCCAGCAAGCTGTCCAGCACCTCGGTGGCCGAATCTTGTTTCAGATCGAGGGTCAGGCTTTCTTTCGAGCGATTGGTCCAGACGAAGTGCGAGGCGAGACCGTTGACGCGTTGGTCGTACCCTCTGGCGAAATCACCGGTGCCTGGGCGTTCGACCTTGATCACACGCGCGCCAAGATCGGCCAATTGTCGGGTGCAGAAGGGCGCTGCAATCGCATGCTCAAGGCTGACGACGGTAACGCCATCGAGCGGACGGATGCCTTTGGGTTGGCTCATGATTATTATCTCTCTTGTCATGGCTCCCCAGTCGCGTCTGCTTGGGCCGACGCACTGGGCTATACGCTTATTCCTTAAAAGGAGCGCGGCAGTTCGAGCAGGTGTTCGGCAACGTACGACAGGATCAGATTGGTGGAGATGGGAGCAACCTGATACAGACGGGTTTCACGGAATTTGCGCTCGACGTCGTACTCGCAGGCAAAACCAAAACCGCCGTGGGTCTGCAAGCACGCATTGGCGGCTTCCCACGAGGCTTTCGCCGCCAGGTACTTGGCCATATTGGCACTGGCCCCGGCGTTGATACCGCTGTCGTATTCCTCGCAAGCACGCCAGCGCATCAGGTCAGCCGCTTCGATTTCAATGTGTGCTTCAGCGATGGGGAACTGAACGCCCTGGTTCTGCCCGATAGGGCGTCCGAACACGACGCGATCACGCGCATAGGCGCTGGCTTTTTCGATAAACCAGCGACCGTCACCAATGCATTCGGCTGCGATCAGTGTGCGCTCGGCGTTCAGTCCGTCCAGAATGTAGCGGAAACCTTTGCCTTCCTCGCCGATGAGGCTATCGGCAGGAATTTCCAGGTTGTCGAAGAACAGCTCGTTGGTTTCGTGATTGACCATGTTGGCGATCGGCTGCACGGTCATGCCGTTGCCAATGGCCTCGCGTAGATCGACGAGAAAGATCGACATACCTTCGGATTTTTTCTTCACGTCGGTCAAAGGCGTGGTACGCGCCAGCAAGATCATCAGATCGGAGTGCTGGACGCGCGAGATCCAGACCTTCTGCCCGTTGATCACATACTTGTCACCTTTGCGCACGGCGGTGGTCTTTATCTTTGTAGTGTCGGTACCGGTAGTGGGTTCGGTGACGCCCATCGATTGCAGGCGCAATTCGCCGCTGGCCAGTTTCGGCAGGTAGTAGCTTTTCTGCGCCTCGCTGCCGTGTCGTAGCAGGGTGAACATGTTGTACATCTGGCCGTGCACGGTGCCGGAATTACCGCCGCAGCGGTTCACTTCTTCCAGGATTACCGAGGCCTCAGCCAACCCGAGGCCGGAGCCACCATATTCGACAGGGATCATCGCTGCCAGCCAACCTGCGTCGGTCAGTGCCTTGACGAAGGTTTCCGGAAAGCCTTTTTCTTCGTCGACTTTGCGCCAGTAAGCCGCATCGAATTCAGCGCACAGAGCGCGTACGCCCTCGCGGATGGCATTGAGTTCTTCAGAGTTACGGTCAGTCATTTTTATTCTCCTCAACGCGTCACGCACGGTAACTGCCCTGCGTGACCGGGGCCGAGCAAAGAGCAATCAGATCGGGTTGAAACCCAAGGCGGCACGAAAGCGATTCTTGACGTAATGACCATCGCGCGGCGGCAGCACCCGGGGCGGGTTCTCCGCTTTGATCTTTATCGTCGCGAGCTTGACGCCGTCGCGGCTCGCAAAGCGCTCGCGCAAGTTATGTACGCCTTCCATGTCGCGGATCTCATCGGTCCAACTGAAGCCGCAAGTTTTCGCCACCTGGTCCAGGGAAATACCAAAGCCGGCGTGGCTGACTTGCATGCCGGTTTCACCAAAGTGACCGTTATCCAGCACAGCGATGGTCAGGTTGGCAGGCTTCTGCAGTGCCACCGTGGCCAGTGCGCCGAATCCCATGAGCAACTCGCCGTCACCGGTGACCACCACCACCGACTTGTCTGGCTGCGCATTCGCCAGGCCCAGGCCCACAGTGATTGCGCTGCCCATGGCGGCCCAGAGGTAATAATTCAGATCGTTGTCACCGGCGGCCATCACGTCATAGGACGCGGAGCCCAGCCCCGTCACGACCAGCACGTCTTTGCGGTCGGCCAGTAAGGCCTTGACCACTTCGCGGCGGCACAGAGTGTGGTTTGCGCTTACTTGACCCATTTCTTTTCTCCAATCAGGCGCTGGCCGAGCAGCAGGGCAGTGGACGAATCACCGTTGAAGGCCATGGTCGCGGCACCGTGCAGCAACGGGGCGACGTCTTCCGGGACGTCCGCGCGCCAGGTCATCACTTTCATCAGATTCAGGGAGGCTTCTGTGGCCTGGCCCATCGGGTTCTGCCACGCGTTGAATTCGGCCCAGTCGCCGCGCATTGTGACCACCATCAACAGCGGAAAGCCTGCGCAGACTTGCAGAGCGAGAGTGTTGATGCAGTTACCGACTCCGCTGGATTGCATCAGGAGGGCACCACGCTCTCCACCAAGCCATGCGCCGGCGAGATAGCCGATGCCTTCTTCCTCGGTGGTGAGGACAACGGCCTTGATGTCCGGGTCCGCATACGACATGCGGATCGCCGCCGAGTGGCCTGCATCCGGTACGAAGACCACGTGTTTGACGTCGTGGGCCTTGAGCACGCGGAACACGTCCTCTTGCCAATTCTGTCCCACGGTGTGTTCAGCTTCTGTTGACATGCCAATCTCCCAAGCAGTGCTGCTTTTGTGTTTTCACCCATTCTGGGAGGGATGGAGGAGAAGGACGACTACCGTTTTTGTCTTTGAGATATGCCCATTTTGTATAGCTAGGGGGGAATGCGTGGCCTGTTGGTCAACGGCGATTGACCTTGCCCCTGAAAAACGTATCCCTTGCCAGGTGCCTCAATAGCCGCAAGGATACGACATGACTAAGCCCAAGACAGATCGCGTTA
>NZ_JAGPYR010000015.1:0-135693 GCF_020312125.1 Pseudomonas sp. P135 | reverse complement strand
TAACGCGATCTGTCTTGGGCTTAGTCATGTCGTATCCTTGCGGCTATTGAGGCACCTGGCAAGGGATACGTTTTTCAGGGGCAAGGTCAGTCATAGTTTATTCCGCTACTTCGAGAGTCAAGGCAGTGCTGCGGTTTAGCGCTTTTACTTCGAGTTCAGCAGTGATCAGGCCGTCGACCTTGGTATCGCCCTCGCGATTTAGTTTAAGTTGATACAAGTATCCGATGTCTTGTTGGTCGGGTTTAATAAGGCTATCGGGGTACCATATCTGCAGCTCTAGGTATGTGGCTTCTGCCTCAAGAGGAATCCAGGTTTCCCATATCAAGTCTTCACTTTCATGGGGCATAAGCGGAAATGTGAAATCCTCGTGAGCATTGCGGGCCGCTTTGTTGCCAAGTGTTCCAAACTGGCCAGCCTGCCTGAACTGCCCTCGGTTTAGAAATGACTCATTTATCGGAGAGTCTATTTTTTCCACGGGAAGTACTCCCCATGGGCGCTTGCTGCTGATGATATTGAAATGTACGGATTGCGCGCGTACCGCGCTCGGAAAAAGAAGCTGCACGCCAGCACCGTCTTGCACTGCTGTGCTGTAATAATCCCCTTTACCAAGATAACGACTCTCAAGACGTGTGGTGATTTTTACATGAACTTGAGGGCTTAATTGTATTGTAAGAAGGTCAAGCTTTTCTGCGTGCTGGCCTCCTGCGTCTGTTGAGTACCGGTACTCAATTGATCTGGACCAGCAACATCTTCGCAGCCACCAACCTACACTGTCCTGCTTAAAGTAATTCAGAGCCGTCGTCGCGAATAGGTACACGGTACCTATGAGCAGTAAAGTTATACTAAACCATGGGCTCATCGCGACGGCAGTAAGGGGTGTGGTGGGGAAGATTCCTGCAATAAGTTGAATGGCACTGCCTGCTCCCATCATGAGCACTGACGCAAATTTTAGCTGCATCGCTATGATCTCTTCGGAAGTATTGACTCGGCTGAGATCATCCTGAATATCCAATACTTCCAGAACAGCCGCCGCTACCCCAAACGCCCCCATCGCCACCATCGAAACCCTGAACCCACGTATGGCATCACCCCATACGAGATTTCCCTTCGCCCTCCAATAACCCGCAGAGCGATCCAGAATCCCCACATTCTTGCCATCGATCAGCACCGGCGTCGCATCCCTGATAACCGCCCACGGCGCTTCAACAAATACCGCCATCAACAAGTTAAAGCTATATCCCAATCCATACGTCACCTTGCCAAGGTCCTTCGCACTGAAGTCTCCATCCCGAGTAAGGTCGCGATAAGTGAAGGCGGTGTTGATGAAGTTGAGCATGATCACGCCCCAGGTGATCGAGCCGGCAATGCCTCCCAGTCCATCGAGCCAGCGCCTGGCGCTGGTCAGCCACTCTTTGGTGATGGCTTTGCCGGACTGGAAGTGCAGGCGAATCTCGTCCTGCAACTGCCTGGCGTATTGGTTGTTCTGAAAGTCGAGCAGGGCCGGCATGCTCAGTTCGTGCAGGCGAAGTTTTTCCTCGAGCGCGCGCAGGTGGCTGGCGATGCTTTTGCGGGGGTTGTAAGCGGTTGGGTAGAGCCAGCTGCGACGGGTGTCGCTGATCTGTTTGTTGAGCACCTGCCACTCACTAATCCAGGTTTTCAGCTTCGCGAGCATGTTGTGATCGATCGCGATACGCGCCTTAGAATCGAGCAAAATCTGGCCAATCAACAGCGTGCGAATCAGTGCAACGATGTTCTGCTGCTTGCCCACCGCCATGCGGCTGTCGNCATCCACGGCTTGTCGGCAAAGCCCTGGTGATTGAGCGTGCCGTTGAGTTCGCCGATGCGGGTGGCCAGGTTGGTGATGTCGCCGAGGCCGTTCAGCAGCGCGTTGGCCTCCTGGTGCAGCGCGTGTTTGAGCGCCGGTGAGAAGCCGTAGCGCAACGTGCCAAACAGGCTGCTGTCGTTGGCTTCCTGCTCGGCAAGCCAGGCGCTGGCGGCGTTGTCCTGAGCGTAGATGATCTGCAGATTGAGCATGACCGTTTGCAGATAAAGTAGGCTTTCAGGGTGAGAGGTGTCGACAAACAGCTTGAGCGGTTCCGTACCCAGATGGGTCGACCATTGCCGAAAGTCGCTTTGCGTGTCTCGCACCTGTTGCAGCAGTGTGTCACCGGTTGGCAGGTGCTGCTGAAGGTACGCACGCGCACCACTCAGATCGACCTCGCGCCGCCATTTGTGGCGATCTTTCCAGGCTTGCAGGGCCTGGTCGGAGGGCGCGCTGCCGTATCGCATTTCAATCGATTTGCGCATGTCCAGGCTCTTGAACATGTCCGGCATCAGCAGAAAATCGCCGGGAACGTTACTGCTGCTGATCTGCGCTTCCTCAAGGATGCACTGCTCGAAGTAAGCTTCGAGCTCGCCCAGATACTGGTGAGTGAGCGCGGAATTGCCGCGCACCGATGCCGGCAGTTTCTCCGGGTCACTTTCAGCGCCACATAGCGTGGTGACGGTCTGGGCAATCTGGATCTTGTGTTCGTGCCCGGCTTGCCAGTTGCGGTAAGCGGCCTGATCGGCGGCCAGTTGCATGCCCAGATCGTTGAAAATGGCCAGCGGATCATCAAGGGCGATGAGCAGGGAACTGTCCTGATCTTCAACGCTGCCCTGCCAGAAAACGTCGGCGCCGATTGGTGAAAACAGCGGCTGGGTTTCTTCGCTGGAGGCCTTGGATGTAGGAATCGCCGAGTCTGCAAAGCGGTCATCATCGACCACATACTCGTTGTCGATGTCCGCCACCGCTTCGGCGATACAGTTCAACGGCAAGGTATCCGGCTCGGCCATGGTTATGCAGTAGCGTTTCAGATCCAGCGCTTTCATCCATGAATCGCGGCTTGCCGGGTTCGAACGCAGGTGTTCGCAGATTCGCCAGGACCACTGCTGCGCTGAAAAGGCGATGCGCAGCAGGTTGTTTCGCGGATAGAGCAGAAAAGGCTTGGCATCGCTGCCGCCACTGCGCTGGTCACTGCCAAGCTGCGCATCGGTCCAGACAATACGGCTCAGGTTGCCTGTGGCGGCTGACACCGCGTACTCATGCAACGTCTCGGCTGTTTCGTCGTAGACATACACATAACCGTCATACAGCTGGCGAAGGGTATAGCTGCGTGTTTTCAGTTTCGGCATAACCGCCCAGCGGCTGCCCTCGAGTAGCGGTTTCAGCTTCTCGGGCGCGGTATCGTAGCGGGAGCGGTCCAGCGCGTAGCGCACTGGCACGATGGCAACGTCAGGGCCGCGGAAAGGGCACAGGCTGGTGGCCGTGGCGGGTGTCTTGGCGAACGTTGCAGCACGTCGTTGAGTATGGGTGCCGGATTTGTCGGTCATGCATGGAATCTCTGCGCAGAAACGGGCGATATCGCCCGCTGTATACAGAGGTGCATTCCAAGATATGTGCCGACTGTCTATTTATCGATATAAAACAAAGAGATAGAGATTTAAAGCAAAGATATCGAGCAAAAAAAGCATGAAATAGTGCGCAAACATCTGCGCACATGCGCTGACTCGTTAATGTGTGCCGCATCGCTTTGAATATAGGGCTTTGCTGGTTAAGCCCCGGCCATCGGATGCGCAAAAATTTGCGCATCTATGTTTTGCATGCAGCCTTTAGCCGACTAAGTGTCGTGCCTGTCGACCCCACTCACACCCTGTATCCATTCCCCCCTCACCCCCACCCCGCAAATAAAGCACGATACCCGCCCATCGCTCATATCAAGGAATGATCCATGTCGCTGGCTATCGTCCATAGTCGTGCCCAGGTCGGGGTGGAAGCCCCGGCGGTTACTGTTGAAGCGCATCTGGCCAACGGCCTGCCGGCCCTGACGCTGGTGGGGTTGCCGGAGGGGGCGGTCAAGGAGAGCAAGGACCGGGTGCGCAGTGCCATTCTCAATTCAGGGCTGGATTTTCCGGCGCGGCGCATCACACTCAACCTTGCGCCGGCTGATTTGCCCAAGGATGGCGGGCGGTTCGATCTGGCGATTGCGCTGGGGTTGCTGGCCGCCAGCGGGCAGGTGCCGTTGGTTGCGTTGCAGGATGTTGAGTGCCTGGGCGAGTTGGCGTTGTCGGGGGCGATTCGGCCGATTCAGGGTGTGCTGCCTGCTGCGCTGGCGGCACGTGCGGCGGAGCGGACGCTGATCATTCCGGCGGTAAACGCCGAGGAAGCCTGCCTGGCGTCGGGGCTGCGGGTGATTGCGGTGAGTCACTTGCTGGAGCTGGTCGCGCATTTCAACGGGCGCACGGTGATTGCGCCGTATCAATCCAGTGGTCTGTTGCATCAGCCCAAGCCGTATCCGGACCTTAGCGAAGTGCAGGGCCAGACCGCCGCGAAGCGTGCCTTGGTGATTGCCGCTGCGGGGGCGCATAACCTGCTGTTCAGCGGGCCGCCCGGCACCGGCAAGACGCTGCTCGCCAGTCGCCTGCCGGGTTTGTTGCCGCCGCTGGACGAGCATGAAGCGCTGGAGGTGGCGGCGATTCAGTCGGTCGCCAGCCAGGTGCCGCTGACCAGTTGGCCGCAGCGGCCGTTTCGGCAGCCTCATCATTCGGCGTCCGGGTCGGCGTTGGTAGGCGGTGGCAGTCGTCCGCAACCTGGCGAGATCACGTTGGCGCATCACGGCGTTCTGTTCCTGGATGAGTTGCCGGAGTTCGATCGCCGTGTGCTGGAGGTTTTGCGTGAGCCGCTGGAGTCCGGGCATATCGTGATTTCCCGGGCGCGGGATCGCGTGCGCTTTCCGGCGCGGTTCCAGTTGGTGGCGGCGATGAACCCGTGTCCCTGTGGCTATCTTGGCGAGCCGACCGGGCGCTGCCGTTGTTCCACCGAGCAGGTGCAGCGCTATCGCAACAAGTTGTCCGGCCCGCTGCTGGACCGGATCGACCTGCACCTGACCGTCGCCCGCGAAGCCACCGCCCTCAACCCTGACCCGACCACCAGTGAAAACACTGCCAGTGCCGCAGCCGTGGTCGCTGAGGCGAGAGACCGTCAGCAACGTCGTCAGGGCTGTGCCAATGCGTTTCTCGATCTGCCGGGGCTGCGCGAGTATTGCGCGCTGTCCAGTGTCGATGAAAGCTGGCTGGAGACGGCGTGCGAGCGTCTGACCCTGTCGTTACGGTCGGCGCATCGGTTGCTGAAGGTGGCGCGAACCCTGGCGGATCTGGAGCAGGTGGACGCGATCAACCGCAGCCATCTGGCCGAGGCCTTGCAGTATCGGCCTTCAACCAATTGATGGCCGCAAACGCAAAAACTCGCCGTCAACGATCAAGTCGACGGCGAGCCTTGGGTCAGCCAAAGAAGCTTACATGCTGCTATAGAACGGGAAGATGCCCATCAGCAGTGCGGCAACCAGGATGCACATGCACACCAGAATCGCCCATTTCAGGGTGAAGCGCTGGTGGTCACCGAACTCGATACCGGCCAGTGCCACCAGCAGGTAGGTCGAAGGCACCAACGGGCTGAGCAGGTGGACCGGCTGACCGACGATCGACGCACGGGCCATTTCCACCGGGCTGATGCCGTAGTGGGCAGCTGCTTCGGACAGCACTGGCAGTACGCCGTAGTAGAACGCATCGTTGGACATGAAGAAGGTGAACGGCATGCTCACCAGCGCGGTGATCACCGCGAGGTACGGGCCCAGCGCGTCAGGGATCACGGCCAGCAGGCTTTTCGACATCGCGTCGACCATGCCGGTGCCGGACAGGATGCCGGTGAAGATGCCCGCAGCGAAGATCAGGCCGACCACCGCCAGCACGCTACCGGCGTGGGCCGATACGCGGTCCTTCTGGTCCTGCAGGTTCGGGTAGTTGATGATCATCGCGATACTGAACGCGATCATGAACAGGACCGGCAGGGGCAGCAGGCCCATGATCAGGGCGACCATCAGGGTCAGGGTCAGGGCAGCGTTGAACCAGATCAGCTTTGGACGGCGCGCATCAGGGAATTGCGAGACGCTGATTTCGCTGTGGTCGACTTCATCGCCCTGCAGGTGCAGTTCACCCAGTCGGGCACGTTCGCGCTTGCCGTAGAAATAGGCAATCGCCAGGATCGCGATCACACCTGCCAGCATGGCCGGGATCATCGGCACGAAGATATCGGAGGCGTCGACATGCAGGGCACTGGCCGCACGAGCGGTCGGGCCGCCCCAGGGCGTCATGTTCATCACGCCGCCGGCCAGAATGATCAGGCCGGCCATGATGCGCGGGCTCATGCCGATGCGGCTGTACAGCGGCAGCATGGCGGCAACGCAGATCATGTAGGTGGTCGCGCCGTCACCGTCGAGGGACACCACCAGCGCCAGTACGGCGGTGCCGACCGAAATGCGCATCGGGTCGCCCTTGACCATTTTCAGGATCTTGCGCACGGCCGGGTCGAACAGGCCGGAGTCGATCATCAGCGCAAAGTACAGAATGGCGAACATCAGCATCACGCCGGTCGGCGCCAGCTTGGTGATACCTGCCAGCATCATCGGGCCGATCTGCGACGCGAAGCCACCGAACAGGGCGAAGATGATCGGAACCAGAATCAGGGCGATCAGCGCAGTCAGGCGCTTGCTCATGATCAGGTACATGAACGCAATAACCATGGCAAAGCCAAGGAAAGTCAGCATGGGAATACTCCAGACGTAATACGGCTACAGAACGTGAAATGAACGAGTCAGCTCAGCAGATCGGTACGTGGAGTGGGGGCGCAAGGAGAGTGTGGAACGAGAAGTCAGGAAGCATCGGAATCACCATTATTGTTGTTAATTGGGCCTGAAACACCTCGGAATCCGTTCCTGGCTAACCGGTCTTTTTGCCGGAAGTGGGCTGATGCTAATTGGCCAAGCTTTCACCGAGCTTTCATTCGGCAGTTGCGGGAATTTTATTGTCACAGGGTTTATGGGCATGAACAGGAGAGGCACGGATGAGCGAGATACACTCGGGAGGCTGCCATTGCGGCGGGCTGCGTTAGCAATCGGCTTCCCTGGCTGCGCCTGGATGAGCACCTGCCGGGGGTTGAAGGCGAGCCTTTCTGAGGTTCGAGGGGAGAGTGCCAAGGCCGGAGCCTTCGGCACTATTCGTGTGTTACATCCGCAGGTTACTTGCTGAACTGCGACGCCAGTTCGCGCAGCAGCACTTCGGCCTCGAGCACTTTTTTCACCGATTCGTTGGCTTTGTCGCGCGTCAGGCCCAGGCGTTCGAACAATTCGTCCGGGATATCCTGTTCGGGGCCGGAGCCGATACCGTTGGCACGCAGCAGGCGCACCGCCAGATAGACCAGGTTGGCATAGACGTGATGCTCACCCTTGTAGTGCGGGTCGTGCTGGAAACGCAATGCGATGGCGAGCTCATCCGGCATGTCCCAATAGCGCATCAGCCACGCACCGATCTGCTCGCGGCTGATACCCAGCAGATGCTGCTCGATAAAGCTGTGGTGCAAATGCGGGTTCACTTCCAGTTGGCGGCAAATCAGGGTGAAGTGCGGTGGAAACACGTGCGCCAGCAGCAGGTAACCGAAGTTGTGCAGCAAACCGGCGAGATAGCTCAGGCCACCCTCCGGCCGGCTGGCGCGCGGAATGGCACGGGTCAGGCCTTCGATGACAGCAGCGGTGTAGATGGACTGTTGCCAGTACGGCGTGGTCTGCTGTGGCTGATCCTTGGGCAGGCTCAGGGTTTTGCCCAGTGCGAGCCCCAGTGCCAGATTGATCACCAGATCGAAGCCCAGTACACGGACGATTGCGTCTTCGACCGAACGAATCTTGCCGGTCGACGCGTAATACGGCGAAGCGGCCCAGCTGACGACCTGAGCAGCCAGTGCGGGATCGGTTTCGACGACGCCGGTGATGTCATCGATGGTTGCATCGGGGTCGACACGCAGTTTGATGATTTTCTGCGCAGTGCCAGCCAGCGGCGGAATCTCCAGAGTCGCTTCCAGACGCTGCTGGATGCGGCGCGCCGTGAAGGCATGCATGGCCTGAGTGATTTCTGCAGGATCGTCGTCAGGACGATCGAGGTTCGGCCGGATCGCCGCCACAGACTGACCAAAGTGCGCGGCGCTGGCCTTGCTCAGCATGCCCTTGAAGTCCTCGCTGCTGATTTCCAGCAGAACACCAGGCTCGCCCGAACCTACCAGCAGTGTTGGCTCCTGAAGCAGGCGCTCGTCGTAAAGGCAGGGTGAGCTGGTCAGCGCCGGGAGACCTGGCAGTACGCGCAGGTTGTGCTTGGTCAGCATGCGCGCCAGCCGCTCGTGCGGCACGGCGGTCAGTTGGCGACCGGTCAGCTCGGTAATGCGGGAGAGGTCGAGCAACTGGCTTTGCGGAAACAGGATAAGCAACGCACCGACAGCATCCTCGACCAGCACGGCCTGCACCTTGCGCGCTGGAGGAAGGTTCTTTTCGTCCACGACTTCGTTGTAGCTGATAGCCAACTTTTCAAGCAACTGCCGGATTACCAACGGCGCATGGTGCGGATCATTGACGTGGGCGACTTCTGTCATGAGCTATGTCCAAATTCCTACATTTTCTGAAGTATAACCACGTTATTCGATTTGGGTCGCACGCGGTTTGCAAAGCATAGTCTGCATCACACCTGGCCATACTGCTGGCCATGACGCAGCCACCTGTCGAGCAGTGGGCTGACGTGTTGCGGCCAGCGCTCCAACAGGGCCTGAGCCGCGTCGCGTACGGCCGGTAGCAGGTCTGCGTCGCGCATCAGGTCGGCGACCTTGAATTGCAGAAGGCCCGTTTGTCGGGTGCCGAGCATTTCGCCGGGGCCACGCAGTTCAAGGTCTTTTTCGGCGATGACGAAACCATCGTTGGTTTCGCGCATGATGCCCAGGCGCTGCCGTCCGATCTGTGAAAGCGGCGGATGGTAGAGCAGCACACAATGACTCACCGCGCTGCCGCGCCCGACGCGGCCGCGCAACTGGTGCAATTGCGCCAGGCCGAGGCGCTCGGGGTTCTCGATGATCATCAGGCTGGAGTTCGGCACGTCGACACCGACTTCGATGACCGTCGTTGCCACCAGCAATTGCAGCGCACCTTGCTTGAACTCGGCCATGATCGCGGCCTTTTCTGCAGGCTTCATGCGCCCGTGAATCAGCCCGACGCGCACGTCACCCAACGCGCTGCTCAACTCTTCGTAGGTGGTTTCAGCGGCCTTGCAGGTCAGCTCTTCGGATTCTTCGATCAGCGTGCACACCCAGTAGGCCTGGCGCCCTTCTGCGCAGGCGGCGCGCACCCGCTCCACGACTTCCAGGCGGCGACTGTCGGCAACCAGCACGGTATTGACTGGCGTCCGCCCCGGCGGCAGTTCGTCGAGGATCGAAGTGTCCAGGTCGGCGTAGGCACTCATGGCCAGCGTGCGCGGGATCGGTGTGGCGGTCATGATCAACTGATGCGGGCACATCAGACCGCCAACGCCCTTTTTGCGCAGCGCCAGGCGTTGCTGAACGCCGAACCGGTGCTGCTCGTCGATGATCACCAGTGCCAGGTTCTTGAACTGCACTTCGTCCTGAAACAGCGCATGGGTGCCGACCACCATGGGTGTGCCGCCGGCGATCTGCTCCAGAGACGCGACGCGCGCCTTGCCTTTGAGCTTGCCCGCCAGCCACGCCACACCCACGCCCAGGGGCTCAAGCCAGCGCTGGAAGTTGATGTAGTGCTGCTCGGCGAGAATCTCGGTGGGCGCCATCAGCGCCACTTGATAACCCGCTTCCAGTGCCTGCAATGCAGCCAGCGCAGCAACCACGGTCTTGCCCGACCCTACGTCGCCCTGAATCAGCCGCAGCATCGGCTCAGGCTGACTCAGGTCATAGGCGACTTCCTTGCCGACACGCTGCTGCGCGCCGGTGGGGGCAAAGCCGAGGTTGGCGAGAAACTGTTTCGGCAGTTTTTTCGCAACGGGCAATGCCGGTGCGCGCTGTGACCGCAGGCTTTCACGCAGGCGTTGCTGGGAAAGCTGGTGAGTCAGCAGTTCTTCGAAAGCCAGTCGGTGCTGCGCCCAATGATGCCCGAGGGCCAGCTCCTCCACGTCGGCATCGGCCGGCGGGTGATGCAGGTAACGGATCGCATCATCCAGCGGGGCCAGCTGATAATCGCGGGCCAGCTCTTCAGGCAGCCAGTCCGGCAGACTTTTGGGGCCGAGCATCGCCAGGCTTTGCTGGCACAGCTGGCGCAGACGCTGTTGGGTCAGGCCTTCGGTCGTCGGGTAGATCGGCGTGAGGGTCTGTTCGACGGGCGCGGGCTCATCACCGGTAATCGCCCGATATTCCGGGTGATAGATCTCCAGTCCGGAAGCACCCGGGCGCGCTTCGCCGAAGCAACGCAGGTGCGTGCCACGCTTCATGCTTTCTTTCTGGGCGTTGCTGAAATGGTAGAAGCGCAGGCTGACGACCCCGGTGCCGTCGCCCAGCCGCACCAGCAGGCTGCGACGCTTGCCCATCACCACATCGGCACCGCTGACCACGCCTTCGATAACGGCATCCTGACCGGGACGCAGCGCACCGATCGGTACGATGCGCGTGCGGTCCTGATAACGCAGCGGCAGATGGAACAACACGTCCTGCAGGGTTTCCAGGCCGACCTTGGCCAGCTTTTCTGCCATCGCTTCGCCGACACCCTTGAGCGCCGTGACCGAGACCCTGGAAAGCTCGCTCATTTCTGTTCTGCCTAGCTAGCGACTGTTTTCGGACGTGCCACCGAGCACAGACGTGCAGAGTCAGCGAGGATTTCGATGGCTTTGGGTCTCGGGAAGCTTGCACGCCAGGCGATGGCGACCGTGCGGAAAGGCACGGGCGGCGTCAGCGGGCGGACTTCGATCACGCCGGGTGCGTAATGGTGGCTGTCGACTGCCGACAGCGGCAGGATCGAAATGCCCAGCCCGGAGGCGACCATGTGCCGAATGGTTTCCAGCGAGCTGGATTCTACCGTCGTGTGCTTGGCACCTTCGTTGCCTTTGCCCAGCGTCGGGCAGGCTTCCAGGACCTGATCACGGAAGCAGTGACCTTCGCCCAGCAATAACAGGCTCTTGTCGTTGAGCGCCGAGGCATCGATGGTCTCTTTCTGAGTCCAGGGATGGTCGGCCGGCATCAGCACAGAGAACGGTTCGTCGTAAAGCGGCAGGGTCAGCACGTCGGCTTCGTTGAACGGCAAGGCAATGATGACGGCATCCAGCTCACCGTTACGCAGCTTGTCGCGCAGCACATGCGTGAAGTTTTCTTCGATGTACAACGGCATCTGCGGGGCGACCCGGTGCAGTTGTGGGATCAGGTGAGGAAACAGGTAAGGACCAACGGTGTAGATCGCGCCGACTTTCAGCGGGGCGGTCAGCTGGTTCTTGCCGGCCTGGGCCAGCTCGCGAATACCCTGGGCCTGCTCCAGCACTTTCTGCGCCTGCGCCACGATGCCTTCACCGACCGGTGTCAGGCGCACAGCACTTTTGCTGCGCTCGAAAATGAGCACACCGAGTTCGTCTTCGAGTTTTTTGACACCCACCGACAGCGTTGGCTGGCTGACATGGCAGCGTTCCGCTGCATGGCCAAAGTGCTGCTCCTGGGCGAGCGTAACGATGTAGCGCAATTCTGTAAGAGTCATAACGTGCGTCCATGAAGTTGCGACCCCAGCATAGCGGGTGCGATCGATAGACGCACGTTATCAGAAGTACTTATGGGTAACAAAAGTACAATTCAGCGTTTATCCAGCGAATAAACGAACGGTGCGAGGATTTCAATGGTGCCGTTGTTGAGGATTTCCTTCGGCGGCTTGGGCAACGGTTGAGCGCGACGGATCATTTCCATGGTCGCTCGATCCAGCGCCGGGCTGCCTGAACTGTTGGCAATCGAGTAGGAAAGCACGTTGCCGTCAGCGTCCACCACGAAGCGCAAGCGAGCAACACCTTGCATGCCACGACGGCGTGCATCCTCAGGGTACTTCTTGTACTTGCTCAGATGACCGAGCAAATCGCCCTGCCAATTCGGCAATGCGTTGCTGGGTGGCGAAGGTGCAGGAGCAGGCTTGGGAGCCACCGGCTTTGCCGGTTGCGCCGTGGTCGGCGGTGTATCGACCGGCTTCTCGTCGGCAGGCTTTTCCTTGGGCGGCTCAGGCTTCTTCTGCGGCTTTGGCGGCTGCGGTTTGGGCTTGGGCTTCTCGACCTTCTTGGGCACGACGATTTCCGGCTTCGGCGCCTGCACGACTTCCGGCACCGGTGTCGGCTCCTCCGGGGCTGGCGGCGGGGGCGGCTGAACGACCTTGGGCGGTGGCGGCGGAGCGGGTTCGGGCACTGGCGCAAGTTCGACCATCATGGCGGCCGGTGGCAATTCGACAGGCTGAGGGGCAGGCCAGCGAACGGCAACAATGATTGCGATGGCGTGCACGGCCAGCACCAACAACAGACTACCGCTATAGCGCGTCAGTTTTTGGCGCGTACTGATCATTTCTTACCAGCCGTCTCAAGACCTACCAGACCGACCTTCAGGTAACCCGCACCCCGAAGCGTGTTCATGACTTCCATCAGATCACCGTAATCCACGCCCTTGTCGGCCTGGAAGAAGATCGTGGTGTCTTTCTTGCCCTTGGTGCGGGCGTCCAGCACCTGACCGATCTGCTCGCGAGCAACCTTCTCCTCGCCCAGGTACAGGCTCTTGTCGGTTTTCACGCTGAGAAAGATCGGCTTCTCGGGTCTGGGCTGCGGTGTGGCGGTGGACGCTGGCAGGTCGACCTTGATGTCCACGGTCGCCAGCGGTGCAGCCACCATGAAGATGATCAGCAGCACCAGCATGACGTCGATGAACGGCGTCACGTTGATTTCATGGTTCTCGGCGAGATCGTCGCCGCCTTCGTTAAGATGCAGGCCCACGTTTTAGCCCACCTTGACCATTTGCGGTTGTTGTTGATTGCGCTCGGACGGCTCTGGCAGATGATCCAGATCGCGGCTGACCAGCAGCAGGACGTGTGCCGAGGCATCGGAGACCTGAGCCTTGTAACCGGCGATGGAGCGGGCGAAGACGTTGTAGATCACTACCGCAGGGATCGCCGCGACCAGGCCCAGCGCGGTGGCCAAAAGGGCTTCGGCGATGCCGGGTGCGACTACGGCGAGGTTGGTGGTCTGGGTCTTGGCGATGCCGATGAAGCTGTTCATGATGCCCCAGACCGTACCGAACAGACCCACGAATGGCGCGGTCGAACCGATGGTCGCCAGCACGCCGGTGCCCATGCTCATGTTGCGGCCACAGGCGGCGACCAGACGCTCGAGACGGAAGCTGACACGCTCCTTGATCCCTTCGCGCTCGCGGCTGTTGGCGGACAGGCGCATCTCTTCGAGGGCGTCATGCACCAGCAGGTGGGCGAGGGTGCCTTCCGTGCTGGCGGTGGCGCTCGCTTCAGTCAGGGAGCGGGCTTTTTTCAGATTGACGATTTCGCCGCGCAACCGGCGCTTGGCACCCAGCAGCTCGAAACCCTTGGAGATCCAGATGGTCCACGTAATGATCGAGGCGATGGCCAGACCGATCATCACCGCTTTGACCACGACGTCGGCATTCTGATACATGCCCCACGGCGACAGGTCATGCGCCATGCCCAGGCTGTTGTCTTCGGTGGCGGGCTCCATGGCCTGCACCGGGGCTGCTGCGTCAGGTGCGGCAGGTGCCGTTGCCGCAGCTGATGCAGGTGCTGTGGAAGTCGCAGGGGCAGCGGTCGGAGCCGATTGGTCCGCGAGCGCCATGGGGACGAACATCAGGCTCAAGACAAGGGCTGCGATACTGCGCCATGCACGAGGCAGGCGAGGCATCTGGGTAGGCGAAGCGATTGATTGAATGCGTTTCATGCTGGCCGGACCTGAGAGGAAAAAAGGGGATGGTTCCAGTGCGTCGCTCGGTGCTGTCGACGCTTACGCGGAACGAATGGGCCGCCATTATTGCAAATCGTTCTTGTTAACAAAAGTAATACAGTATCTTTTTTACATATTCGGCCGAATGCTTGCCTGTCGATGAGCGTTTTTAACGATACTGACACCGCCTTTTCTGGAGATACCGAATGACTGCTCCTTCGCTTCTGATCGCCGGCTGTGGCGACATTGGTTCGCGACTCGCTACTCGCCTGCTGCCTCACGGCTGGACCGTGCATGGGCTGCGGCGCACTGTTTCCGAGCTTCCTGCCGGTGTTCACGGTGTGGCGGGCGATCTGTTCGAGACGCAAAAACCTGCCCAATGGCCTGCTGCAGCATTGGATTACGTGGTGTATTGCGCGACCCCCTCACAACGTGACGAAGCGGGTTACCGGATGGCTTACGTCGAGGGCCTGCGTAATGTGTTGAGCTGGCTCGAGCAGACCGGGCAGCGGCCAAAGCGCTTGATCTTCGTTTCAAGCAGCGGTGTTTACGGTCAGCAGAATGGGGAATGGGTGGATGAAACCTCCGCCACCGAGCCCGGCAACTACACCGGCACGGTGATGCTGGAGGCCGAACAGGTCGCGCTGAACAGCGGGCTGCCGGCCACGGCGGTGAGACTGACCGGTATTTACGGCCCGGGCCGCAGTGACCTGTCGAACCGCGTCCGCCAAGGGCACAGCGTGAGGATCGATCCGCCGGTCTACGCCAATCGTATTCATGCCGACGATGCGGCCGGTCTGCTGGAGCACCTGCTGCTGGCGGATCAACGCGGCGTTGCGCTGGAGAGTTGCTACCTGGGCGTCGATGACGATCCGGCCGCGCTGGCCGATGTGGTGGCGTGGATCCGTGAGTATCTGGGAGTGACCGAATGGTCGGAGGAGGTCAGCGTGCAGCGCGTGGGCAGCAAGCGTTGCAGTAATGCCAGGGCGCGAGCATTGGGATGGGCGCCGATGTACCCGGACTTTAGGGCAGGTTATGCGGCTTTACTGGGCTAGAGCAGTGATTGATCAGGAGCGCCGTAAAGGGCGCTCCTGATGCCTGAATCGCTTACTGCTGTTCGAGCAACCAGCGACGTGGGCCGGGACGCAGCTCGGGCATCTGGTCCGCACCAGCATTGTTCACCGCCTGGAATATTTCCAGCTGCTTGCCTTTGCGGGCAAAAATCCACGGGTTGCCTTTCTCGGCTTTCTCCAGCCACATGCTGTCGTATTCGCCGCTCATGGCGGCACAATCGCCAGCCAGACACAGCGCGTAACGATCGTTTTCCGGAAGACCCTGCACACTGCCGTCAGGCATGAATTGCACGGTGCTGCCCTGACCATCACCCTCTACGACTGTCCACTTACCGCCCATGTAGGCGCCATACAGAGCTTTCTCGAAGCTGCTGCCTGGCTGAGCGCCGTCCGGGGCCGGATCTTCGGGTTTCTGGAAGTGCTGTTCAGGGCCTGACTCGCTGGCCGCCTGGACCAGTTCGTCACCCTTGACGCTCAGGTCTTCGAAGAAGTTGCCATAGAAATCGACATGCAGCTTGCCTTCGGCAGCGCTGACGATCTTGCCTTCGCCGAGCTCGAAGCCATTGGAGTAAATGGCCTGATTGGCCTTGGAGTTGATTTTCCACTCCAGATTGGGGCCATTGGCGAGCAGCGCCTGACGCAAGTTGCCTTGCTTGACGGCGGCGTCGATGGCGGTCTGGTTGATCCAGGTGCCGTCCGGATTGCGGTCGGCGTGGCTGGCGCAGCCGCCCAGAATGACGGCGAGCAGCGAGATGGCGAGCGCGGAGCGCATAACGGATTCCTTCCTTCAGGGAGAACGGAGCGCAAGGCACGCTCCGTCGGGGATTTATTCGATGACGAGAATCGCGTCCATTTCAACCTGGGCGCCACGCGGCAGGGCCGCAACGCCGATGGCTGCACGAGCCGGATAAGGCTGAGTGAAGTAGGTGCTCATCAGCTCGTTGACCTTGGCGAAGTGGCCCAGATCGGTCAGAAAGATGTTCAGTTTGACGATGTCCTTGAACGATCCGCCCGCTGCTTCGGCAACCGACTTGAGGTTTTCGAAGACCTGAGTGATCTGGGCTTCGATGCCCTCGACCAGTTCCATGGTGCTCGGGTCCAACGGGATCTGTCCGGACATGTAGACGGTATTGCCAGCTTTGATGGCCTGTGAGTAAGGGCCAATGGCCGCAGGGGCTTTATCGCTGGTGATGACAGTCTTGGTCATGAGAACTCCTGATAGTGGGATGGCCTACGCGCGCATCCGGGTGATGCGTGTGACACCGGTCAGGGCGCGCAGTTTCTTGATCACACGAGCCAGGTGCACGCGATCGTGCACGCTGACCACCAGTTGGACCACGCTGATGCGACCATCGCGTTCGTCCATGCTGATTTTTTCGATATTGCCGTCCGCCGCGTTGACGCTGCTGGCCAGCAGCGCGATCAGGCCGCGCTGATGCTCGAGTTCGACGCGCAGTTCGACGTTGAATTCGCCCGTCACGTCCTTGGCCCAGGACAGCTGGATGCATTTTTCCGGGTTGTGGCGGATTTCGCTGATGTTGCGGCAGTTGTCCAGGTGCACGACCATGCCCTTGCCTGCAGACAGGTGGCCGACAATCGGGTCGCCCGGGATTGGCGTGCAGCATTTCGCGTAGCTGAGCACCAGGCCTTCGGTGCCACGAATCGCCAGCGGGCCTTCAGGGCTTGGCAACTGATCGCCTTCGCCCAGCAGGCGGCGGGCAACGACATAAGCCATGCGATTACCCAGGCCGATGTCTTCGAGCAGGTCTTCCAGCACTTCGACCCGGTATTCGTTGAGCACCAGTTGAATGCGCTCCTGACCGATCTTGTCGAGGCTGCACTCAAACCCGTTGAGGACCTTGTTCAGCAGGCGCTCGCCCAGATTGATCGACTCGGAACGGCGTTGCAGCTTGAGTGCGTGACGAATGTGGGTACGCGCCTTGCCGGTGACGACAAAGTTCAGCCAGGCCGGGTTCGGGCGTGCGCCTGGAGCGCTGACGATCTCGACGGTCGAGCCACTTTGCAGCGGTTCGGAAAGCGGCGCCAGCCGGCGGTTGATCCGGCAGGCAATGCAGCTGTTGCCGACATCGGTGTGTACCGCGTAGGCGAAATCCACCGCTGTGGAGCCTTTGGGCAGCTCCATGATCCGGCCTTTGGGCGTGAAAACGTAGACCTCGTCCGGGAACAGGTCGATCTTGACGCTTTCGATGAATTCCAGCGAGTTGCCGGCGCGCTGCTGCATTTCCAGCACGCCCTTGACCCATTGTCGGGCCCGGGCGTGAGTGCCCTTGGGCTGCTCGTCGTCGCTGGATTTGTACAGCCAGTGTGCCGCGATGCCGTTGTTGGCCATTTCTTCCATTTCGCGGGTGCGAATCTGGATCTCGATCGGCACGCCATGCATACCGAACAAGGTGGTATGCAGGGACTGATAGCCGTTGGCCTTGGGGATCGCGATGTAATCCTTGAAGCGACCGGGCAGCGGCTTGTACAAATTATGTACAGCGCCGAGCACGCGATAGCAGGTGTCGACCTTGTCGACGATGATGCGGAACGCGTAGACATCCATGATCTCGTTGAAGGCGCGACGCTTGCCGCGCATCTTCTTGTAGATGCCATACAGATGTTTCTGCCGCCCACTGACGTCGCCTTCGATGCCATCGACGGCCAGGCAATGACTCAGGGACTCTTCGATCTTGTTGACCAGTTCCTTGCGATTGCCCCTGGCGCGCTTGACCGCCTGGTTGATTCGCGAGGAACGCATCGGGTACATCGCCTTGAAGCCCAGGTCCTCGAATTCGATGCGCACACTGTGCATGCCCAGCCGATTGGCGATGGGCGCATAGATTTCAAGGGTTTCCTTGGCGATGCGCCGACGCTTTTCGCCGGACAGGACTTCCAGCGTGCGCATGTTGTGCAGGCGATCAGCGAGCTTGACCAGGATGACGCGAATGTCGCGCGCCATGGCCATGGCCATTTTCTGGAAGTTTTCCGCCTGGGCTTCGGCCTTGGTCTCGAAATTCATCTGGGTCAGTTTGCTGACCCCGTCGACCAGTTCCGCGACGGTCTCGCCAAATTGGGCGCTGAGCGCTTCCTTGGCAATCCCGGTGTCCTCGATGACGTCATGCAGCATCGCAGCCATCAGGCTCTGATGGTCCATGTGCATATCGGCAAGAATGTTCGCCACCGCGAGAGGATGGGTGACGTAGGCTTCACCGCTGCGACGGCGTTGGCCATCGTGGGCTTGTTCGGCGTAGAAATACGCTCGGCGGACCAGATTGACCTGGTCCTTGCCGAGGTAGGCCGACAGTCTGTCGGCGAGGGCGTCTATGCTCGGCAAGGCGCTACCCCTTGCCAATGGCTTTTACCCTGCGCCGTACTACGTCGACCTGGCATAGGCTTAGACGGCCTCGTTGGACTCGTCCTCGAACGCTGCGAACAATGGCTCATCTTCAACGATTTCAGCTTCTGCGATTACAGAGTAATCCATTACGCCAGCCGCGATTTCACGCAGGGCCATAACGGTAGGCTTGTCGTTTTCCCAGGCCAGCTTTGGTTCTTTGCCGCCGGTTGCCAGTTGACGGGCACGCTTGGTAGAGAGCATGACCAGCTCAAAGCGGTTATCCACGTGTTCTAGGCAGTCTTCAACGGTTACGCGGGCCATGGGTATTCCTCGTAGCAAATGCGGATGCGCGATGCCCGGATGGGCGAGCGGACTCGGTAGTTTACAAGCGTACAGCACCAGTCATCAAGCGGCATGCCACCAACGGCATGCTTTTAACCTGTTGCCTGATGTCTGGAAACGGTTCGATCAGGCCAGCAACTCCTGAAAAAGTTCGCTGTATTGCTCTTGCTGATGCTGTTGAGTGAGGCGATTGGCGCGGAAAATCGCCTTGAGGTCTTCCAGCGCGCCGGCAAAGTCGTCATTGACCACGACGTACTCATACTCGCTGTAGTGGCTCATTTCGCTGACGGCTTCACGCATGCGGGCTTCGATGATCTCGTCACTGTCCTGGCCGCGATTGGTCAGGCGCTGGCGCAAGGCCTGCTGGGTCGGCGGCAAAATGAAGATGGAACGGGCCTGCGGCATCTGCGCACGAACCTGGCGCGCACCCTGCCAGTCGATTTCCAGAATCAGGTCGTGGCCTTCGTCCAGCGTCTGCTGCAAGTGGCTCTGCGACGTGCCATACAGGTTGCCGAAGACCTCGGCCTGCTCGAGAAAGTCGCCGTGCTCGATCATGCTCAGGAACGTGGCACGATCGACGAAGTTGTAGTTCACACCGTCCACTTCGCCGGGGCGCATGGCGCGCGTGGTGTGCGAGACAGAGACGCGAATCTTTGCCTGCGCGCCGTGCTGAGGCTCTTGCTGAGCGTCCATCAGCGCCTTGACCAGACTGGTCTTGCCCGCGCCGGACGGAGCGGAAATGATGTACAGGGTGCCAGTGATATGGGTCATGTCAGGTTTAGCCTTACTCAATATTCTGCACTTGCTCACGCATCTGCTCGATCAACACTTTGAGGTTGACGGCAGCCTGCGTGCTGCGTGGGTCAAAGGCCTTGGAGCCCAGTGTATTCGCTTCGCGGTTAAGCTCTTGCATCAGGAAATCAAGACGGCGTCCTGCCTGGCCGCCAGCCTTGAGTACGCGACGCACTTCGGTGACGTGGGTGCTGAGGCGGTCCAGTTCTTCGGCGACATCGCTTTTCTGTGCCAGCAGGACCATCTCCTGCTCCAGACGCTGAGGGTCGAGCTCGGCTTTCATGTCGGCAAAGCGATCCAGCACCTTCTGCCGCTGGGTTGCGAGCATCTGTGGCACCAGCGTGCGCAAGGTGGCGACTTCTTCGACGATGGAGGACAGACGCTCGTCGAGCAGCCGCGCCAGGTCTGCGCCTTCGCGCCCGCGCCCGCTTTTCAATTCGGTCAGCGCATCATTGAACAGTTTCAGGGCCTCGGTGTTCAACACCTGCGGATCGTTGGCATCGGCGACCAGCACGCCCGGCCAGGCTAGCACCTCGAGCGGGTTCAAGGCAGCAGGCTGTTTGATCAAGCCGGCAACCGACTCGGCTGCGGCGATCAATTGGCCTGCGCGTTCAAGATCCACCTGCAGCGGCTTGCCGGCGGTTTCCTCGACAAAGCGCAGTGTGCACTCGACCTTGCCGCGCGACAGGCCCTGACGCAGCGCTTCGCGAATCGCGCCTTCCAGATCGCGGAACGACTCCGGCAGGCGCAGGTGTGGCTCAAGATAGCGGTGGTTGACCGAGCGCAGTTCCCAGCTCAGTGTGCCCTGGGCACCGGCCCGCTCTACTCGGGCAAAGGCAGTCATGCTGTGCACCATGGGAAATACCTCTTGGTTCGCTTTCAAAGCGTGGTTCGGTTCATGAACGCGCAGAAATGGCGGTCATGGGCGTCGTGAAAGCCGGCTGGCTGTAGAGGCGCAGGATTGTAGCGCAGTGCGGCGCAGGCTCCCAATCCGACAGTGTGACAGGTGACGCAAGGCGTTGTTTTACCCCGTATCTGCGCGTCGAAAGCCTTGATCCAGGGCCTTCTGGTTGCGCGGGATCGGCATTGACGGCTTTTAGAGATGCCCAGCGGCAGCTGTGGCCTCTATAATGCCCAGCAGTTTTCCGTCTCAGTACAGGTATCCCAGATGAAACGTCCAAGTGGTCGCGCCGCCGATCAGCTCCGCTCGATCCGCATCACCCGCAACTACACCAAACACGCCGAGGGTTCTGTACTGGTCGAGTTTGGTGATACCAAGGTGATTTGCACCGTCAGCGTCGAAAACGGCGTACCACGCTTTCTCAAAGGCCAGGGCCAGGGTTGGCTGACTGCCGAATACGGCATGCTGCCACGTGCTACCGGCGAGCGTAACCAGCGCGAAGCCAGCCGTGGCAAGCAGGGTGGCCGTACACTCGAAATCCAGCGCCTGATCGGTCGTTCACTGCGCGCTGCGCTGGACATGTCCAAGCTGGGCGACGTCACCCTGTACGTCGATTGCGATGTCATTCAGGCTGACGGCGGCACTCGCACCGCGTCCATTACCGGTGCGATGGTGGCCCTGGCCGATGCGCTGAAGGTGATCAAGAAGCGCGGCGGCCTGAAAGGCGGCGACCCGCTCAAGCAGATGATCGCGGCTGTTTCGGTCGGCATGTATCAGGGCGAGCCGGTGCTCGACCTGGACTACCTCGAAGACTCGGCTGCCGAGACCGACCTGAACGTGGTCATGACCAGTGCAGGCGGTTTCATTGAAGTTCAGGGCACTGCCGAAGGCGCGCCATTCCAGCCGGAAGAGCTGAACGCGATGCTCGCGCTGGCGCAGAAAGGCATGACCGAATTGTTTGAATTGCAGCGCGCCGCGTTGGCCGACTGATACCCAGAAGGGGGTCCGATAATGAGTGACAGCTTGCAACCGTTCAGCAAACCGCCGCAAAGCGCTCGCCAGTGGGCGATGTTCTGTCACTTGTCGGCGTTTGCCGGACTGATGTTTCCGTTCGGCAATCTGCTGGGCCCGCTGATTATCTGGCAGTTGAAGAAAGACTCCGATCCGTTTATCGACGCGCAAGGCAAGGAAGCGCTGAATTTTCAGATCACAGTCGCCATCGCGGCCACCGTCAGCATGCTGCTGGTGGTGCTGATCATCGGCTTTGCGTTACTGACGCTGGTGGGCATCGGTGCCGCAGTGCTGGCGATCATTGCCGGGATAAAAGCCAATGACGGCGTCAATTATCGCTATCCGTTCACCTTGCGCCTGATCAAGTAGCATCACTTCAGGCAACGCAAAAAGCCGACTTCAAGTCGGCTTTTTCGTGTTCGCTGCCTTGCCTGGCTATCAGATAGTCAGGGTCCAGTCGTAATCCACGATCAACGGCGCGTGCTGCGAGAAGCGCGGCTGGCGTGGCAGACGGGCGCTGCGCACGAAGCGGCGCAGGCCAGGGGTCAGGATCTGATAATCGAAGCGCCAGCCCAGGTTCAGCATCTCGGCCTGTTCGTTATCCGGCCACCAGCTGTACTGGTCGCCTTCACGGCTGACTTCACGCAGGGCATCGACGTAGCCCATGGTGCCGACGATTTCGTCCATCCAGGCGCGTTCGGGCGCGAGGAAGCCGGGTGACTGCTGGCTGTCGCGCCAGTTCTTGATATCGAGCTTCTGCTGCGCCACATAGAGCGATCCGCAGTAGATGTATTCGCGACGCTTGCGGCGCTGCTTGTCCATGTACTTGCCGAAATCGTCCATGAGCTTGAATTTCTGATTCAGGTCTTCATCGCCATTCATCCCCGACGGAAAGAGCAGGGTAGCGATACTGACCTTGTCGAAATCTGCTTGCAGGTAGCGCCCGTAGCGGTCGGCTGTCTCGAAGCCGAGGCCGCTGATTACCGCCTTCGGCTGCAACCGCGAATACAGCGCCACACCACCCTGAGCGGGAACCTCGGCTTCGCAGGCATAGAGGAAGTAACCATCCAGCTGAAAGGCTGGATCGTCCAGTTCAAAGGTGGAGGCGCGGGTGTCCTGTAAGCAGATGACGTCGGCATTCTGAGCTTGCAGCCAGCTGAGCAAACCACGCTCGACCGCAGCCTGAATGCCATTTACGTTCACACTGATGATCCGCATAAATGGCCCCAAAAATCACGTGCGTGTATGATACCCGAGCTCTACCTAATTAGCTAAATCCGTGGTATTCGGAGCTTTTTTCATGCAGGCGTATCAACGCGATTTCATTCGTTTTGCCATCGATCGCGGTGTTCTGCGCTTCGGTGAGTTCACTCTCAAGTCCGGGCGCACCAGCCCGTACTTCTTCAATGCGGGGCTGTTCAACACCGGTTCCGCACTGGCACAACTGGGGCGTTTCTACGCAGCCGCCGTGGTTGAAAGCGGTATTGCCTTCGACGTTCTGTTCGGTCCGGCCTACAAGGGCATTCCGCTCGCATCGGCCACTGCCGTGGCGCTGGCCGAGCATCATGACCGTGATCTGCCGTGGTGTTTCAACCGCAAGGAAGCCAAGGCGCACGGCGAGGGCGGCAGTCTGGTGGGCTCGCCGCTGGCGGGGAATGTGCTGATTATCGACGACGTGATCACTGCGGGCACCGCGATCCGTGAGGTCATGCAGATCATCAAGGACCAGGATGCGACAGCTGCGGGCGTGCTGATCGCGCTCAATCGTCAGGAGCGCGGCAATGGCGAGCTGTCGGCGATTCAGGACGTCGAACGTGACTTCGGGATTCCGGTGGTGAGTATCGTGTCGCTGAATCAGGTGCTCGAGTTCCTGGCCGACGACCCGCAGCTCAAGCAGCATCTGCCTGCTGTCGAAGCCTATCGCGCGCAATTCGGAATCTGAGGACGAGCCTATGGCGGCCGGCGGCAGGTCTTGGGGATCGGTTTCAGACGCGCTGAGCGTTTTTCGGGCCTTGCTGGCTGTCGTCATGCTTGCGCCCATGCTCGCCCAAGCGGCCGACGCACCTGAGCCACGGCTTTATCGCTACGTCGACAGCCGCGGGGTGACAGTGATCGACACGCAAGGCGTGCCGCCCGACTACGTTGCCAAAGGCTATGAAGTGCTCAACAGTCGTGGCCGGGTGGTTCAAATCGTGCCACCTGCGCCTACGGCCGAGCAGATTCGTCAGTCCGAAGCGGACAAGCGCCAGGCCGCCGCCGATGCACAACTGCTGAGCCTGTACAGCAGCGTCGCTGAAGTGGACCGCATGAAGGCCCGCAAACTGGCTGAGCTCGATGCACTGGTTGGCGTTGCCCAGGGCAACATTCAGGGGCTGGCGGCGCAGCAGCGCAGTCTGCAAGGCCAGGCCGCCGACCTTGAGCGCGCAGGGCGTCCGGTTCAGCAGGCACTTGTCGATCAACTGAACGACCTTCGCGATCAGCAGCAGAAACTGCAAGCCGATATCACCGGGTATCAGGCCGCACGCGTAAAGGCCGAAGCAGACTTCGCCGTCGATCGCGCCCGCGTCCAGCGGCTGACTCAGTGACCGGACGCAGAGCGTCCAGAGCGGCATACCCACGCGGAGCATGGGTACGATAGTGTTCTTCCGGGCACGTTACGCTCCCTGATCTCCCAGACACCTCTCGTTCCTCACGCTCCAGCGTGGGAATGCCTGTCGTGACGCTCCGCGTCACAAATCTGCGCCGCGCCGCTCAATCAGGATAGGACGCAGAGCGTCCAGAACGGCATACCCACGCGGAGCACTCAACGTTATACATAAGTCTTGAAGAGCCCGTGAAACGTGACTTTCCGGCTTCTGCCCGAAGTGCGTGGGAGTGACCGGGCGGCGATCCGCAATGCTCACGAATACGATGGTCCAGACGCCCCATTTTCAGGGGCTTTACCGGCCTCTTCGCGAGCAAGCTCGCTCCCACGGCCTGCGGCCAGAATCAAGAGCAGACTTGTATATGACGCTGAGCGCGGAGCATGAACACGATAGTGTTCTCAATCATCAGCCAACAAAAAAGGCCCCGTGAGTGTTAGCTCACGGGGCCTTTGGGTGTTACGTGTGCATCAGTGCCGCTTGCGGTTGGTGATCTGGGTACCTACACCGCTGTCGGTAAAGATCTCCAGCAGGACCGCGTTGGGCACTCGACCGTCAATGATGTGCGAGCTGTTGACGCCGCCCTGAACCGCTTCCAGCGCGCAGCGAATCTTCGGCAGCATGCCACCGTAGATGGTGCCGTCGGCGATCAGGCCGTCGACCTGCTCGGTGGTCAGGCCGGTCAGGACTTCGCCCTGCTTGTTCATCAGGCCGGCGATGTTGGTCAGCAGAATCAGCTTCTCGGCCTTGAGGGCTTCGGCAACCTTGCCTGCTACCAGGTCGGCGTTGATGTTGTACGACTCGCCGTCCGGGCCCACGCCGATAGGCGCGATGACCGGAATGAAATCGCCTTTGACCAGCATGTTGAGCAGCCCGGTGTTGACCCCGACGACTTCACCGACCTGACCGATGTCGATGATTTCGGGCTTGGTCATTTCCGGCGTCTGGCGCGTGACGGTGAGCTTCTTCGCACGAATCAGCTCAGCGTCCTTGCCGGTCAGACCGATCGCGCTGCCGCCATGACGGTTGATCAGGTTGACGATGTCCTTGTTGACCTGGCCGCCCAGTACCATCTCCACGACATCCATGGTTTGCGCATCGGTCACACGCATGCCGTCGATGAAGTGGCTCTCAATGGACAGTCGCTTGAGCAGATCGCCGATCTGCGGCCCGCCGCCGTGAACCACTACCGGGTTGATGCCCACCGCTTTCATCAACACGATGTCGCGCGCAAAGCCGGTTTTCAGCTCTTCGCTCTCCATGGCGTTGCCGCCGTACTTGATAACCAGCGTCTTGCCGACAAAGCGGCGAATGTAAGGCAGCGCTTCGGAAAGGACCTTGGCTACATTAGAGGCGGCATCGCGTTCGAGGGTCATTCAGGGCTCCAGTCAAAAGGAAAAACAATCAAAATGGCAGGTCGAGGTCCGGCGCAACTTTCTTCAGTTCTGCGTGGAACACGTCCTTGATACGCTGCAATTCGGCCTCGGTCTCGGCTTCGAAACGCAGCACCAGTACCGGCGTGGTATTGGAAGCGCGAACCAGACCCCAGCCCTTCGGATAGTCCACACGGACACCGTCGATGGTGGTCAGTTTGGCGTCGCCCCACTGCGCATCCGTTTCAAGGGCCTTGATGATGCTGAACTTGGTGACATCCGTCACCTTGATGTTGATTTCAGGCGTCGAAATATCGTTCGGGAAGGTCTCGAACAGGTCTTCGGCGTTGGCCGACTCCTGGCTGAGGATCTCCAGCAGGCGTGCTGCGCTGTAGATACCGTCGTCGAAACCGAACCAGCGTTCCTTGAAGAAGATGTGGCCGCTCATTTCGCCTGCCAGCAGCGCACCGCTTTTCTTCATTTCTTTCTTGATCAGCGAGTGACCGGTTTTCCACATCACCGGACGGCCGCCATGCTCGCTGATCAGCGGAGTCAGGCGGCGTGTGCATTTGACGTCGAAAATGATGTCGGCACCCGGATTGCGCTTGAGCACGTCCAGCGCGAACAGCATCAACAGGCGGTCCGGGTACACCACGTTGCCTGCGTTGGTCACGACACCGACACGGTCGCCGTCACCGTCGAAGGCCAGGCCCAGATCGGCACCGGTTTCCTTGACCTTGGCAATCAGGTCCTGCAGGTTTTCCAGCTTGCCCGGATCCGGGTGATGGTTGGGGAAGTTGCCATCCACTTCCGCGAACAGGGAAATCACTTCACAGCCCAGCGCTTCGATCAGCTGCGGAGCGATCACGCCTGCCGCGCCGTTACCGCAGTCGACCACGACCTTCAGCTTGCGCGCCATGACGATGTCATTCTTGATCTGCTGGAAGTAGCGCTCAAGGATGTCGACCTGGGTGATGCTGCCTTTCTGCGACGTCAGGTTGTTGGTCTTGATGCGCTCGTGCAGCGCCTGGATCTGCTCGTTGGCGAGGGTGTCGCCGGCGATGACGATCTTGAAGCCGTTGTAGTCCTTCGGGTTATGGCTGCCGGTCAGCATGACGCCGGTCTTGCCGGCCAGCACGTTGGCTGCGTAATACAGCGCAGGCGTTGGCACCAGGCCTACATCGCTGACGTGACAGCCGCTGTCGTGCAGACCTTGAATCAGTTGCTGTACCAGTTCAGGACCGGAAAGCCGACCGTCGCGGCCAACGCTGACGTTGGGTTCGTTCTGCGCCAGGCTTTCGGAGCCGATGGCGCGGCCGATCCAGTAAGCCGTTTCAGCGTTGAGGGTGTCCCCGACCACGCCACGGATGTCGTAGGCACGGAAAATAGTCTCGGGAAGGTTGGGTGCCACGGATGCTGGACTGTTCATAGCGAGGTTATGCTCCGATCTCAGGAAGTCCTGGTTTTCGTCGAGAAGGTCGATATCAAGGATATCGGTATCTTGAAACAGCGGATCGGTCCAGTCGGTGCGTGATGCAGCCACGGTGGACGAAGCACTGCCTTTGGCAATATCTGCATCGCGCTGCTCGCCCGCCGCCAGGACAGGCGCTGCCTGAGGCTGACTACGAAGCGAGACACGAGCAAGGGCCTGAGCCAGACCACTAAGGGCCGGGAGGCTCAAACCGAAGGGTTTGACGGCTTTTCCGCGTGAGAGTTCTTGGAGCAGCTGATCCAGTTGCCGTGCGTCGGCGCAAATACGCTTCTGCAGGGCCCGTTCGTTACGGTGCAAGCCAAGCAGCACGCCCGCTGCAGCGATAATCAGTGCCAGCAGCAGAAGCATCACGGACGGTGAGGTTTTCAGCCCGGGGCCGGGCGTGAACTCGAGTTTCCAGCCAGGATAACCGGTATCGAAAGCCTGGGCTTTGCCTTCCTCGGCCTGACCGCGTTGCAGGAACACCTGAGCAGGTCCGCTGCCGAATTGCTGGCTGAGCACCACTTGCCCGGCGTCGGCAGGCAGCGCCGGCAAGGCATTGAGCAAGCGCTGCAGGTCGAAGGCCAGCAGCAGCGTACCCACCACCGGCTGACTGGCAGCGGCACGCACCGGCGCGGCGCTGTAGATCAACCAGCGCTCGCCGACCTTGCGCGCCTCCGGGGCGACGGCCTCACCTTGTGCGGCCTTGTTGAGCATATCCAGGGTGGCGAAACTGACGGGCAGTGCGCCTTGCGTATCCACATCGGCCAGCCCCTTGGGGTAAAGCCGAGCGCCTGCGAGGCCGTCCCAACGGGTGAATCGATCCTGAGTGGCCAGCAGGGCAGCGGCATCATTGCTTTGCAATGTCTGCACAAGCGCCGCACCGGATGCTGCTGACTGGGTGTCCGCGTTGATCTGGCGCAGCGCCAGACCCACCGCTGCCGCCTGACTGCCGCCCCAGGCCTGAACCAGCTGGTCCTGTTGCTGCGGGCCGGTGGCCAGAGCCATCCAGACCAGCGCCGCAGCGATGAGCAGGCCGATGGCGGCAGGCACCAGGCCGGGCGCGAGGCCTGTGAGGCTCGCAGCCGGAGGCGAGTTGTCGGTGGGTATGGCGTGCTGTGAAGCGCTGTGCTGACTACCTTTCACCGACCTCTCCCTGAGCCTTGTTCCGAACCCGGATTATGTGCCGAATGGCGATCAATGACTGCCGGAATGACCGAAGCCGCCAGCGCCACGCTGACTTTCGTCGAACGCTTCAACCAGCTCGAAGTGCGCCTGTACGACCGGCACCAGGACCAATTGGGCGATGCGCTCGCCGACTGCGATGTTGAAAGCCGTCTGGCCGCGGTTCCAGCAGGAGACCATCAGTTCGCCCTGGTAATCGGAGTCGATCAGGCCTACCAGATTGCCCAGCACGATGCCGTGTTTGTGGCCCAGGCCGGAGCGCGGCAGGATCAGCGCGGCAAGACCCGGATCGCCAATGTAAATCGACAGGCCGGTAGGGATCAGCAGGGTCTGGCCCGGCTCAAGGAGCGTGTCTTCCTTGAGCATGGCGCGCAGGTCCAGGCCAGCCGAGCCGGTAGTGGCGTAAGCCGGCAGCGGAAATTCGTTGCCAATGCGAGGGTCGAGGATCTTGGCTTGTAGAGCGTGCATTCGTAGTTAAACCTGATTCATGCGGTCGGCGATAAAAGTGACCAGCTGGCGAGCGATCTTGGCCTTGCTGGTCTGGGCGAAAAGCGTTGCGTGCAACCCTCGGTCAATCACGCTGCAGGCGTTTTCCTCACTATTGAAGCCGATGCTCGGGTTCGCGACATCGTTGGCGACAATCAGGTCGAGGTTCTTGTCCTTGAGCTTGCGGGCAGCGTAGTCGAGCAGGTGTTCGGTCTCGGCGGCAAAGCCGACACTGAAGGGGCGATCCGGGCGGGTTGCGATGGTCGCCAGAATATCCGGATTGCGCACCATCTGCAGCAGCAAGCCGTCACCGTTCGAAGGATCTTTCTTCAATTTGTGCGGGGCAACGACTTCCGGGCGGTAGTCGGCCACGGCTGCCGAGGCGATGAACAGGTCGCAGGGGATCGCCGCCTCGCACGCTGCCAGCATGTCGCGGGCGCTGACCACGTCGATGCGCGAGACGCGATCAGGCGTAGGCAGGTTGACCGGGCCGGTGATCAGCGTGACGCGGGCGCCGGCTTCCACCGCCGCTTCGGCCAGGGCAAAGCCCATTTTTCCGGAGCTGTGGTTGGTGATGTAGCGCACCGGGTCGATGTTTTCCTGGGTCGGGCCTGCGGTGATCAGCACATGCTTGCCGGTCAGGGTCAGGCGCTGGAAGCAGTCGGCCGCGCACTGGGCCAGGTCGTCGGCCTCCAGCATGCGCCCGAAGCCGACGTCGCCACACGCCTGACTGCCGGACGCCGGCCCGAACACACGAAAATCGCGCTCTTCGAGCAGGCGGGTATTGGCCTGCACGGAGGCGTCACGCCACATCGCCTGGTTCATCGCCGGGGCGATGGCGACGGTCGCGTCGGTGGCCAGCACGATGGTGGTCAGCAGGTCGTTGGCGATGCCTTGCGCCAGGCGCGCGATGAGGTCGGCGGTGGCCGGTGCGATGAGGATCAGGTCGGCCCATTTGGCCAGTTCGATATGGCCCATCGCGGCCTCGGCAGCCGGATCGAGAAGGTCCAGGTGCACAGGGTGCCCGGAGAGCGCCTGCATGGTCAGCGGGGTGATAAACTCGGCCCCGCCCCGGGTCATGACCACACGCACTTCAGCGCCCTGATCGCGCAGGCGGCGGACCAGTTCAGCGCTCTTGTAGGCCGCGATGCCGCCGCCGACGCCAAGAACGATGCGTTTTCGATACAGCCGCTGCATAGACCTGCCTTTTTGGTCGAGTGAACACACGACGGCCATGACGCCTCCCCAGGCCAGATCGTCGTGCAAAAAAGATGGGCTAAGATAGCACAGCGACCGCACCGGAACAGCGGTGCCCAATCACATGGAGGTGCTATGAGTATTCGCAGTTGGCCCGCGGCTGAACGCCCCCGGGAACGCTTGTTGGAGTTGGGGGCGGCGAGCCTTTCCGATGCCGAGTTGCTGGCTATCTTTTTACGCACCGGCGTGGCCGGAAAAAGCGCTGTAGACCTTGCGCGTCATCTGCTGAATCAATTTGACGGGCTCAGACCGTTACTGGATGCGGATCTGTCGGCATTCACCTCACAACTGGGGCTCGGGCCTGCCAAGTTCGCTCAGTTGCAGGCTGTGATGGAAATGGCGCGTCGGCACATGGCCGAGTCCCTGCGCCGTGAATCAGCGCTGGAAAACCCGACCCAGGTTCGCAGCTATCTCAAGGCCCTGCTGCGGCATGAGCCGCACGAAGTCTTCGGCTGCCTGTTTCTCGATAACAAGCACCGGGTCATGACCTTCGAGATATTGTTTCGCGGGACGATCAATGCGTCTTATGTACACCCGCGCCAGGTGGTGAAACGCGCGATGGCGCATAACGCTGCCAGCCTGATCCTCTGCCACAACCATCCTTCCGGTATCACCACGCCCAGCCGTTCCGACATCGACCTGACCAAGCGCCTCAAGGAAGCACTGCTGCTGGTGGACGTTCATGTGCTTGACCACGTGATCGTGGGGGACGGCGAGCCACTGTCGATGGTGGAGCGCGGGTTGATGTAGCGCCCACGCAGAGCGATAGGGTGGCACTCGGATTATCGTTCTCACGCTCCGCGTCCGGTCTTCAGACGGGGCGTGCCAATGCAGCAGGCATTGGCACGCCATCACACAGAGAGGCCGAGGTCAGTCTGGCGACTTACTTGACCTGCACCTTGTAGAAATCCTGCCGGCCGAACGGGCTGACCTGATAGCCAGTGACGTCCTTGCGCACCAGTGCAGCAGCTGTCGGGTGGGCGAGGGGGATCCACAGTGCCTGCTGTTGAATCTGCTGCTGGGCCTGGTGATACAGCTTGCTGCGTTCGCCCTGATCACTGACTGATTTACCGTCTGCGATCAGCTTGTCCAGTGTCTTGTCGCAATAGCGGGCGAAGTTGGTGCCCGATTGCACGGCCGCACACGAGAACTGCGGGGTCAGGAAGTTATCCGGGTCGCCATTGTCGCCCGCCCAGCCCATGAACAGCAGGTCATGCTCGCCAGCCTTTGCGCGGCGAATCAGCTCGCCCCATTCAATGATCTTGATCTCGGCATTGATGCCGATCTGTTTCAAGTCAGCCTGCAGCAATTGAGCACCCAGGCTCGGGTTCGGATTCAGCAGGCTCCCGGAAGGTCGTGTCCAGATAGTGGTCTTGAAGCCCTCTTTCACATCGGCCTTGGCCAGCAGCGCCTTGGCCTTGGCAACATCGTGCTGATAGCCGGGCAGGTCCTTGGCGTAACTCCAGGTGTTGGGCGGGTAAGGGCCGTTGGCCTTTTCAGCGGTGCCTTCGAACACGGCTTTCAGGTAATTGTCCCTGTCGAACGCCAGATTGATGGCCTGGCGAACTTCCGGCTTGTCGAACGGCGGGTGCTGGCTGTTGATCGCGACAAACGCGGTCATGAACGCTTCAGTTTTCTCCACCTTGAGCGAGTCGTCCTTGCTGGCTGCCTGAATATCCAGGGGCTTGGGCGAGAGCGCTATCTGGCATTCGTCCTGACGGATTTTCTGCAGGCGCACATTGGCGTCCGGGGTGATGGCGTACACCAATGTGTCGATATCAGATTTGCCGGCGAAGTAATCGTCGAACGCCTCATAGCGCACCACGGCATCTTTCTGGAAGCGCTTGAACACGAACGGCCCGGTGCCGATCGGCTGGCTGTTGAGTTTCTCCGGCGTGCCCGCTTTCAACAGCTGCGCAGTATATTCGGCTGAATAGATGGAGGCGAAACCCATGCTCAGCGTGGCCAGGAAGGTCGAGTCCGCATGGTTGAGCGTGAAGCGCACGGTGTGTGCATCAGGCGCTTCGATGCTCTTGATCAACGCGGGCAGCTGCATGGACTGCGCATGCGGGAAGCCGCTCTGGGCGATCTTGTGCCACGGGTTCTGCGGGTCGAGCATGCGCTGGAAGCTGAACAGCACGTCATCCGCGCTCAGCTCGCGAGTCGGCTTGAAATAGTCGGTGGTGTGGAATTTCACTCCGGGGTGCAGCTTGAAGTCGTACGTCAGGCCGTCTTTGGACACGGTCCAGCTATCTGCCAGGCTCGGCACCAGCTTGCCGCTCTTGGCATCGAAGTCTACAAGGCGGTTCATCAGCACGTCGGCCGATGCGTTGGTGGTGGTCAGCGAGTTGTACTGTACAACGTCGAAGCCCTCGGGGCTGGCTTCGGTGCAGACCACAAGGTTCGATGCCTGGGCAGCGACGGGAAGCAGGAGTGGAACGAGTAAAAAAGGGAGTGCAGCTAGGCGCATGGCGTTATTTCCTGTTCAGAAAGGGCCCCATCTGCCGGCGCAGTCTGGTGAGGGACTAACCCTAGACCATGTACTGGCGCAGAACAATCGTCATGGAGCGACGAGCGGTCGATTTGCCTGTGCCCCCGCAGTGCTTGAGCATACCGCTGCGCGAGGCGTGATCATTCGGGTCAAAGTGCTTTGCCTGTTGTTGTGCCCAAGGCTTTCTGGTATAAAGCAGCGCTCTTTTCTAGGGGCCCGGTTCCTTCACTGTAGGTGTAGCCGGTAAGACCCTTAAAGAAACGCGGCGCCTGGCGCCAAATGACTGAGAGATTAAGCGGCCAACCCATGCCGGGTTGGGCATGTGGTTTTAGAGGGCTGAGGCATGTCGAGAGTATGTCAAGTTACCGGTAAGGGTCCGGTGACTGGGAATAACATTTCCCACGCAAACAACAAAACCCGTCGTCGTTTCCTGCCAAACCTGCAGCATCACCGCTTCTGGGTTGAAGGCGAGAAGCGTTTTGTTCGTCTGCGCGTATCTGCTAAAGGCATGCGTATCATCGACAAGCGTGGCATTGAAGTTGTGCTCGCTGAACTGCGTCGCGACGGCAAAATTTAAGGGAGAAAATCATGCGTGAATTGATCCGTTTGGTGTCGAGCGCTGGTACAGGCCATTTCTACACCACCGACAAGAACAAACGTACTACCCCGGATAAAATCGAAATCAAAAAATTCGATCCGGTTGTACGCAAGCACGTGATCTACAAAGAAGGCAAAATCAAGTAATTGATTCTGTCGGCTGCAAAAAAACCCGCTCTGGCGGGTTTTTTTGTGCCTGCGCTCCTGGCGTCGCTGCCAGGGCGGTATTTATTTATCTGCAGCCGCCTCAAACACCACATAAATCTTGCGGCATGTTTCCAGCACCTCCCAAGTACCCTTGAAGCCTGCCGGGATCACGAAGCGGTCACCTGCGCGCAGGGTTTTCGCGTGGCCCTGCTCGTCGCGCAGGACTGAAACACCCTGCACAATCTCGCAATACTCATGCTCCGAATAATTTACCTGCCACTGCCCGGGCTCGCCATTCCAGACGCCCGCGCTCATCTGTCCGCAGGGGCTGTTGTAGTGGTTGTAGAGGGTTTGTGCCGGATCGCCCTTGAAGACCTTTTCCGGTGCAGGGCGATAGTGCTCGGCGGCGGTGCTGGCTTCACTGAAGTCGACGATGCTTTCGATGCTCATGATGGGCCCCTTTGTCCTGAATGCGTTGAAGGTTTGACGTGCGTGCAGTGCGTTAGTGCCTCGGCGCGCGTACGGAGCTGTTTAATAAAATCAACATAAAAGCACCGTAGCGGCTATTTATGTCAAATATATTGGTTTTGTCGGGCCGCTGGTTTAGGGTAACGGCCGTCCTGAAAAATTTCAGATTGTGTCTTCAATCAACCATGACACACCCACATTCAACAAGAGGAGGACATGCAAATGACCACCCTGACTCGTGCTGACTGGGAGCAACGCGCCCGGAATTTGAAGATCGAAGGCCGTGCCTTCATTCAAGGTGAATACACCGCAGCCTCCTCCGGCGAGACGTTTGACTGCATCAGTCCGGTCGATGGCCGGTTGCTTGCCAAGGTCGCCAGTTGCGATGCCGCTGACGCGCAACGCGCCGTCGACAGCGCGCGCAGCGCTTTCAACTCCGGCGTCTGGTCACGACTGGCCCCGGCGAAACGCAAGGCCACCATGATCCGTTTCGCGGGGTTGCTTGAGCAGAATGCTGAAGAACTGGCCCTGCTTGAAACGCTGGACATGGGCAAGCCGATCAGCGACTCGCTGGGTGTCGACATACCCGGCGGCGCCCGGGCCCTGAGCTGGAGCGGCGAGGCCATCGACAAGCTGTATGACGAAGTCGCGGCAACGCCTCATGACCAACTGGGCCTGGTAACACGCGAGCCGGTGGGTGTCGTCGCCGCCATCGTACCGTGGAATTTTCCGCTGATGATGGCCTGCTGGAAGCTGGGGCCTGCCCTGTCCACCGGCAACTCGGTCATCCTCAAGCCCTCGGAAAAATCTCCGCTGACGGCCATTCGTATCGCACAACTGGCCATTGAGGCTGGCATTCCTGCGGGCGTGCTCAATGTGTTGCCTGGCTATGGCCACACCGTCGGCAAGGCACTTGCCCTGCATATGGATGTGGACACCGTGGTGTTCACCGGCTCGACCAAAATCGCCAAGCAACTGATGATCTATGCGGGCGAATCGAACATGAAGCGCGTCTGGCTGGAAGCCGGCGGCAAGAGCCCGAATATCGTCTTTGCCGACGCGCCTGATTTGCAGGCCGCCGCCAGCGCAGCCGCCAGCGCGATTGCCTTCAACCAGGGCGAAGTCTGCACCGCCGGTTCACGCCTGTTGGTCGAGCGCTCCATCAAGGATCGCTTCCTGCCGATGGTGATCGAGGCGCTCAGTGCCTGGAAGCCCGGCAACCCGCTTGACCCTGCGACCACTGTGGGCGCGCTGGTCGATACCCAGCAGATGAATACCGTGTTGTCTTATATCGAAGCGGGCCATACCGATGGCGCCAAACTGGTTGCGGGCGGCAAGCGCATTCTGCAGGAGACCGGCGGCACCTATGTCGAGCCGACCATTTTCGACGGCGTGAACAACGCGATGAAAATCGCTCAGGAAGAAATCTTCGGCCCGGTGCTTTCGGTGCTGACGTTCGATACTGCCGAAGAGGCGATCCAGATCGCCAACGACACGCAGTATGGCCTGGCGGCTGCCGTATGGACCGCGAACATCTCCAAGGCGCACCTGACCGCCAAGGCTTTGCGCGCAGGCAGCGTATGGGTCAACCAGTACGACGGCGGCGACATGACCGCACCGTTCGGTGGCTTCAAACAGTCGGGCAACGGTCGTGACAAGTCGCTGCATGCGTTCGACAAATACACCGAGCTGAAGTCGACCTGGATCAAGCTGTAGTCATTTGCCTATCGCTCCGAGGCTCTGCCCTCGGAGCATTGGCACGATGGGGTCTCAAGATCATCGCCCCCACGCTCCGCGTCCTGGCTTTGATGTGCGTAGCGGCACGGATGTGTGACGCGGAGCGTCACGGGCTGCATGCCAACGCGGAGCATTGGCATGATGGTCATCTCAAGATTGATCATCGCGCCACACAGGATTTGTACAAGGCGATGAGCGCGTAGCGTGGCGCCGGGCAGGAGCGTGGAAATGCGTTGGGGTACTTATTTTGCTGTGCTGGCGTCCGTGCTGGGTGTCGGTCTGGCAATGGGCGTCAGCATGCCGCTGGTTTCATTGCGGCTGGCAGGCTGGGGCTATGGCTCGTTTGCCATTGGCATCATGGCGGCGATGCCGGCGGTGGGTGTGCTGCTCGGCGCGGCGCTGGCCAGTCGTCTGGCGGCGCGCTTCGGCACTGCCAATCTGATGCGCCTGTGCTTATGGGCCGGGGCGGTTTCGGTCGGCGCGCTGGCGCTGCTGCCGTATTACTGGATCTGGCTGGTCTTGCGCCTGACGCTAGGGGTGATTCTGACCATCGTCTTCGTGCTGGGTGAAAGCTGGATCAATCAGCTGGTCATCGAGCGCCTGCGCGGGCGTCTGGTGGCGCTGTATGGCAGCACCTACGCATTGAGTCAACTGGCAGGTCCACTGCTACTGGGCGTGATCGGCACCCAGGCCGATTATGGTTTCTGGATCGGCGTAGCGCTGCTGGTCGGCTCACCGTTTCTGCTGCTGGGGCGCACCGGCGCGCCGTCGACCGAAGCCTGCAACGTGACGTTTGCCGATCTGTCCGGTTTCTGTCGCGGCATGCCTGCGATCGCCTGGGCGGTCGCGCTGTTCGCTGCGTTCGAAGCGCTGATCCTCACCCTGTTGCCGCTTTACTGCATACGCCACGGCTTCACCCCGGAAATCGCCCTGATCATGGTCAGCGTGGTGGTGGTCGGTGACGCGCTGTTGCAACTGCCGATCGGCATGCTCGCCGACCGCATTTCACGTCGCGCGATGTTCACCGGCTGTGCCGCCTTGCTACTGGCGTCGAGCCTGCTGGTGCCGCTGCTGATCGATACCGTTCTGATCTGGCCACTGTGGACCGTCTTCGGTGCCAGTGCCGGCGGGCTGTTTACCCTGTCGCTGATTCTGATCGGCGAACGCTATCGCGATGACTCGCTGGTCCGCGCCAACGCGCATGTGGCGCAACTGTGGGGCATCGGCTGCCTGCTCGGCCCGTTGATAGCCGGCGCGGGCAGCCAGTGGGTCAGTGGCGAGGCCTTGCCGTTGATGATGGCTGCCGGTGCTTTGGGCCTGCTGATACTGATCCGGCGACGTGGCGCGTTCGGCGATGCCCAGGCTGTGCCCGCTTAAAGCATTCTTTCCAGGCCGATGGCGCGGCTCATCCACGCGTTGAAACGCCGCCACCAGTCGCCCGGTTCGGTATGCAGAGTGTGGATCTGGCCGTTGTCTTCGGTCACCCACACCACTTTGCCGTCCTCCAGCCGCGCTTCATAGGTGAGCGACGGGGCCATGCCCTGCAAGGTCAGTTCGCGCAATTCTTCAGCCAGTTGCGGGCTGTCGACCAGCACGCCGACTTCGGTATTCCACAGCACAGAGCGCGGGTCGAAGTTGAATGAGCCGACAAAGACCTTCTGCCGATCGAAGATCATCGCCTTGCTGTGCAAGCTTGATTCGGAACTGACCAGGGAATGGCTTTTCTTGAACAGATGCGGGCCGCTGCCGCGCATCGTCTCGGTATCGCCAGGCTGTCGGCGCAGCTCGAACAGCTTCACGCCATGCTCCAGCAGTGCCTTGCGGTACGGTGCGTAGCCGCCATGCACGGCGGGCACGTCGGTGGCTTCCAGGGAATTGGTCAGCAGGCTGACATTGACGCCGGCATCGGCGCGGCCGGTGAGGTACAGCAAGCCTTCCGGGCCCGGTACAAAGTAGGCCGAGATCAGCATCAGTTCCTTGTGAGTGTTCAGCAGTTCAGGCGCCAGTTGCGTGGTCAGCAGCAGATGCGGGTCAGGCTCGCCCTGCGCCAGTACCTTGGTCGGTGCGTCCCACAGCGCCTGGTTGTATGCCCAGACCAGCTCGTTGAGCCAGGTTTTCATGCGCGGCTGGGTCTTGTAGGCCATCAGTCGCTCATACAGCGCCTTGTGCTGCTGGTGCGCCTGCTCCAGAGAATCGTCCAGCTTGCGCCGGGCCTCGGCCAGATCCTCGCCGTCGGGCAGGAAATAGATGAATTCACCGATAGGCTTGCTGAGCGTGCTGTTCCAGTACTGGTCGAAGCTGTGGCCGAGCTGCTCGGCCACCGGCCCCACGCTGAGCATGTCGATATCGGTGAAGTTCAGGTTCGGCTCGGCATCGAAGTATTCATCGCCCAGGTTGCGCCCGCCGACGATGGCCACACTGCTGTCGGCCAGCCACAGCTTGTTGTGCATGCGCCGGTGCTGGCGCGACAGGTTCATCAGGCGCCCGAGGCTGCGGGTGATGCCGGTCTCGCGCCCCAGGTTTTGCGGATTGAACAGGCGAATCTGGATGTTCGGGTGAGCGGCGAGGGTGGCGATGGCCTGATCCAGACCGTCGCTGGTGGTGTCGTCCAGCAGGATGCGCACACGAACGCCACGGTCAGCCGCCTTGAGCAGTTCGTCGATCAGGGCGCGCGTACTCAGGCCGTCGTGGACGATGTAATACTGCAGATCAAGGCTGCTTTTGGCGTTGCGGATCAGTTCGGCGCGAGCCTTGAACGCGTCACTGCTGTCAGGCAGCAGGCGGAAGCCAGAACGTCCCTCATGCGGCACGGCCATTGCCTGGATCGAACGGCCGAACGCGGAACCTGAAGACGGCATGGCCTGGCTTGGCTCACTGGTGACCTGTTGATGCGCGCAACCGCTGACGCACAACGCAACCAGCAAGCAAAAGGGCAAGGCCCATGAGTTATTCAAATTGATCTTCCGCGTCTGGACATGGCTCGACTTGGCGATATGACCCGCAAAACCGGGAAAGATTTGCCCGCATCAGTCAGTTTGCGCATTCAGTAGCGCAATTGTCTCGCCGACGATACGCGCCGCGCTTTCGATTTCGCGGCTGGGTTTGGTCGCGAAGTTCATGCGCATGCAGTTGCGATACTTGCCCGATGCCGAAAAGATACTGCCCACCGCAATCTGCACACCCTTGCCCAGCAAGGCGCGGTTCAGGCGCAGGGTGTCGAAGCCTTCGGCCAGCTCCACCCACAGCATGAAACCGCCTTGCGGCCGGCTGGCGCGTGTGCCCTCGGGGAAATAGCGCATCACCCAGTCGATCATCTGGTCGCGACTGCGCTGGTATTGGCTACGCATGCGTCGCACGTGGGGCTCGTAATGGCCGCCTTCGATGAAATCGGCGATGGCCAATTGTGGCTGCGGGGCGGTGGAGCCGGTGCCGATGTATTTCATGTGCAGCACCTGCTCCAGATAACGGCCCGGCGCTACCCAGCCGATTCGCAGCCCCGGTGCCAGGGTCTTGGAAAACGAACTGCACAACAGCACGCGACCGTCTTCGTCGAAGGATTTGATGGTGCGCGGGCGAGGGTAGTTGTAGGCCAGGTCGCCATACACATCATCTTCGATGATCGCCACGTCGAAGCGCTGTGCCAGGGTCAGCAGCGCCCGCTTGCGCGCTTCGGGCATGACATAACCCAGCGGGTTGTTGCAGTTGGGCGTCAGCTGAATGATCTTGATCGGCCATTGCTCCAGCGCCAGTTCCAGCGCTTCGAGGCTGATGCCGGTCAACGGGTCGGTAGGGATTTCCATGGCTTTCATGCCCACGCCCTTGAGCGTCTGCATGGCGCCGAAGAAGCTTGGCGAGTCCACCGCCACGATGTCCCCCGGCGAGCAGATGGCCCGGACACTGGCTGATAGCGCTTCATGACAGCCATTGGTGACGATCAGGTCATTGGCGGTCAGGCTGCAGCCCGAGTCGAGCATCAGCCGGGCAATCTGTTCGCGCAGCCTGCGCACGCCGTAGATGTTGTCGTAATACAGCCCCGGCATGTCCTGATGGCGACTCAACTGACTCAGCGCGCGCATCAAAGGTTTCAGGGTCGGGCTGGTGACATCCGGCATGCCGCGCCCCAGTTGCGTGACGGCTTCAAGGGGCGCCACGCGAATCAGGTCCAGCACCTGATCCCATTGAGAGATATCCACAGGCCGCTGCACAGGCCTGCCGACCGCTGGCAGCGCAGGGGCTTTTCGGCTGACCGAGACGAAGTAGCCGGATTTGGGTTTCGGCGCGGCCAGGCCATGGTCTTCCAGCACCCGATACGCTTGCTGCACGGTGCTAAGACTGACGCCATGCTCGACGCTCAACGCGCGTACCGAGGGCAGGCGGTCGCCGGGGCGGTAGAAGCCGTTTTCGATGCGCGAGCCGAGCAGTTCGGCGAGGTTGACGTAGAGCGTCATGGCGTACTCTCAGGAATTCGAATGCGGTAAAGCAATACAGATTGGCCGGAAATATAGCATTCAGTGGCGTTTTTGAATCATCTGTATGGAAAATATAAGAGGCTTTTGAATCTGTATTGGTTTTGCCGTTCGCTTCATCATGAACCCACAGCCACCCAGGATGAGGGAACAGGACATGAACGGGTTCAGCGATGTGCGCCTTGCGCTTCACAGCCAGGAACTGAATGAATATCGGCCAGCGACGGTCAGAACCGTTCGCTCGAACAAGGCCGATCTGTTGGCAGGCATGGGGCGCTGGGCACTGTATCGCCATCGCTGGGCGTCGCGCCGCAGCTTGCTGACACTGACCGACGACCAGTTGCGCGACATTGGCCTGGATTTCCGCCAGGCGCGGGTCGAGGCCATGAAGCCGTTCTGGAGGCCCTGAGCCTAGCGCAGCTCTTTGAGACGGTGCCAGAGCATGCCCAATGCCAGCAGAGGCGAGCGCAAGTGCTTGCCGCCGGGAAAGGTCATGTGCGGCACTTTGGCGAACAACTCGAAACCATCGCTGTGTTGCCCGGCGATGGCTTCGGCCAGCAGCCGGCCCGCGAGATGCGTGGCATTCAGACCGTGGCCCGAGTAGGCCTGCGCATAAAACACGTTGGGGTGCTGCTTGAGCCGGCCTATCTGCGGCAGGCGATTGGCGCCGATGCCGATCATCCCGCCCCACTGGTAATCGATCTTCACGGCGGCCAGTTGCGGGAACACATCGAGCATCTTCGGCCGCATGTACGCGGCGATGTCCTGAGGGTCACGCCCCGAGTAATGGCAGGCACCGCCGAACAGCAAGCGGCGGTCGGCAGACAGCCTGTAGTAATCCACCGTCACCCGCTGATCACACACCGCCATGTCCTGCGGCAACACTTCACGGGCCTGCGCTTCGCTCAACGGCTCGGTGGCGATGATGTAGCTGCCGGCAGGCAACACCTTGCCGCTGATTTCCGGATTCAAGTCATTGAGGTAGGCGTTGCAACCCAGCACCAGGGTCTGCGCCTGCACCGAACCGGCAGCCGTATGCACTCTGACCTGCGGGCCATAATCAATGTTCGTCACCGCTGAATGCTCGAACAACTGAACGCCGAGCGACTGCGCTACCGCCGCTTCGCCCAAGGCAAGGTTCAACGGATGCAAATGCCCCGAGCCCATGTCGATCAGACCGCCGACATAGCGCGAGGAGCCCACCACGCTGTGCATCTCTTCCGGTTGCAGCAGCTGCAGTGCATGGCGATAACCCAGGCTGCGCAACTCTTCTGCATCTTCAGCAAGGCTGTGCAGGTCGCGGGGCTTGTTGGCCAGATCGCAATAACCCCACTTCAGGTCGCAATCGATAGCGTACCGCTCGATGCGCTGACGCACGATCTCGACGGCCTCGATGCCCAGCAGTTTGAGCTGCCGCACGCCTTCGCTGCCGATGACATTGGCGAACTGTTCGACACCATGACCGACCCCGCGAATCAACTGGCCGCCATTGCGCCCGCTGGCCCCCCAACCGATCTTGCGTGCCTCGAGCAACGCAACGCTGAACCCGCGCTCGGCCAGTTCGATGGCGGTATTGAGGCCGGAGAATCCACCGCCGACCACGCACACATCGACTTTCACCTCACCTTGCAGCGCAGGATGATCCGCTTGTGCATGACTGCTGGCGGCGTAATAGGAGGCAACGTGCTGATCTTGACGGGGCGTGTTCTGAACGCGGGCGTTCATGAGCGTGTCCTGTTGGTGGCGGATGGCGTGTCGGGAGGATAAGCCGCTGTCATGAGCCTGCCAACTGAGGCAAACTCTCGGCCTTGTGCATGAGTGGTCGAGTCAATGAGCTGCAACCGTCAGAAAATAGCGGATCTGCGCCGCCAGATTCCTTCGTTCGAATGTGTGCCCGGCTGCCACGACTGCTGCGGGCCGGTGACCACCTCGCCCGAAGAAATGTCGCGTCTGCCGCGCAAGACGGCTGCCGAGCAGGAAGCTGCGCTGGATGAACTCAATTGCTTACACCTTGGGCCGCAAGGCTGCACCGTGTATGACGAGCGCCCACTGATCTGCCGCCTGTTCGGCACCACCGCAAGCCTGCCCTGCCCGAATGGCCGTCGCCCGGTCGAACTGATTCATCCACGGGTCGAAAAGCAGATACACGAATATATGGCCTCGACCCGTCAGGTACTCGTATAGCAGGCAATCAGTCGGGAATCGGCAGATTCAGGCTCTCTTTGACTTCTTCCATGACGATGTAGCTCTTGGACTCACGCACATGCGGCAGTTTGAGCAGGATATCGCCCAGCAGTTTGCGGTAGGAGGCCATTTCGGAAATCCGCGCCTTGACCAGGTAGTCGAAGTCGCCGGACACCAGATGGCACTCCAGCACATGGGGCAGCTTCAGCACGGCACGGCGGAATTCTTCGAAGGTGTCGCCAGACTTGTAGTCCAGGCTGATCTCGACGAATACCAGCAGGCTGGCCTTGAGGCTTTGCGGGTTCAGTCGGGCGGTGTAGCCCATGATGATCCCTTCGCGTTCCAGCCTGCGCACCCGTTCGGTACAGGGCGTGGTAGACAGGCCGACCCGCTCGCCAAGCTCGGTGAACGAGATGCGCCCGTCGGCCTGCAGGATGCGCAGAATGTTGCGATCTATCTTGTCCAGTTCACGATTTGACTGGTGTTGAGTGCGCACGGGTCATTTCCCCTCTAGCAAAGTGTTTATCGCCGCGAATAAACACTGAATATAAATCTTTATACAGTGAGAAGCACTGCTCATTGCTCAATATACTGCGCACATTCTTGCTTAAAACTTCGAATTGTCAGCGGATATCCGCGATGAGGTCATCGACATGCGCGTTCTGGTCCTGGGTAGTGGCGTCATCGGTACAACCAGTGCTTATTATCTGGCGCGTGCCGGTTTCCAGGTGACCGTCGTTGACCGTCAGCCTGCTGCTGCCATGGAAACCAGTTTTGCCAATGCCGGCCAGGTTTCTCCGGGCTATGCGTCGCCATGGGCTGCGCCGGGTGTTCCGCTCAAAGCGCTCAAATGGCTGCTGCAGCGTCATGCGCCATTGGCGATCAAGGCAACAGCGGATATCGATCAGTACCTGTGGATGGCGCAAATGCTGCGCAACTGCACGGCCAGCCGCTATGCCGTCAATAAAGAACGCATGGTACGCCTGTCCGAATACAGCCGCGATTGCCTGGATGAACTGCGCCTCGAGACCGGCATTGCCTACGAAGGACGCAGCCTGGGCACCACGCAGTTGTTCCGTACCCAGGCCCAGCTGGATAACGCTGCCAAAGACATCGCTGTGCTCGAGCAGTCCGGTGTGCCCTATGAACTGCTCGATCGCGACGGCATTGCCCGTGTCGAGCCCGCGCTGGCCGGCGTGACCGGCATCCTCAGCGGCGCGTTGCGCCTGCCCAACGACCAGACCGGTGACTGTCAGCTGTTCACCACGCGCCTGGCGGAAATGGCCGTGGCGCTGGGTGTCGAGTTCCGCTACGGGCAGAACATCGAACGCCTCGATCACGCTGGCGACCGCATCAATGGCGTGTGGATCGACGGCAAGCTGGAGACCGCCGATCGTTACGTGCTGGCGCTGGGCAGTTACTCGCCGCAGTTGCTCAAGCCGCTGGGCATCAAGGCACCGGTCTATCCGCTGAAGGGCTATTCGCTGACCGTGCCGATCACCAACCCGGACATGGCACCGACTTCGACCATTCTCGATGAAACCTATAAAGTCGCGATCACTCGTTTCGACAACCGGATCCGCGTCGGCGGCATGGCGGAAATCGCCGGTTTTGACCTGTCGCTCAATCCGCGTCGACGCGAAACACTGGAGATGATCGTCGGTGACCTCTATCCTCAGGGCGGCGACCTGACCCAGGCCGATTTCTGGACCGGGTTGCGTCCGACCACGCCCGACGGTACACCGATTGTGGGTGCGACACCGTTCCGTAACCTGTTCCTCAATACCGGCCATGGCACCCTGGGCTGGACGATGGCGTGTGGTTCCGGTCGTTTGCTGGCAGACCTCATCGCCCGCAAGACACCTCGTATTAGTGCTGAAGGCCTTGATATCTCTCGTTACGGCAATACCCAGGAGAATGCACAGCATGTCCATCCAGCGCCAGCTCACCAATGAGCGCATGAGTCAGGTCGTTGTCCACAATGGCACCGTCTATCTGTCGGGCCAGGTCGGCAATGACATGACCGCCGGTGTCGAGCAGCAGACCCGAGAGGTTCTGAACAGCATCGAGCGCCTGCTCGACCTGGCCGGCACCGACAAGACGCGTATCCTGTCGGTCACCATTTACCTGAAAGACATCGACGCCGACTTCGCCGGCATGAACAGCGTCTGGGACAAATGGCTGCCCAAGGGTTTCGCGCCTGCACGCGCAACGGTCGAGGCCAAGCTGTGCGAGCCGGAAATCCTCGTTGAACTGTCGGTGGTTGCCGCGCTGCCCTGACTCCCTTTTGCCCGGCGCGTCCCTGCGTCGGGTTGATCTTCCCCTTCCATCCTTTCAGGCAAGTAAACGTCATCATGCGTCCAGCCCGCGCCTTTATCGATCTTCAGGCACTGCGTCACAACTACCAATTGGCCCGTGAAAGCAGCGGCGGCAAAGCGCTCGCCGTCCTCAAGGCCGATGCCTACGGTCACGGCGCGGTGCGCGTCGCGCAGTCACTGGAAGCGCAGGCCGACGGTTTTGCAGTGGCTTGCATCGAAGAGGCGCTAGAGCTGCGTGCGGCAGGTATCCGTGCGCCCGTCCTGCTGCTCGAAGGCTTTTTCGAAGCCGACGAGCTGGCGCTGATTGTCGAGCATGACCTGTGGACCGTTGTACACGCGACCTGGCAACTGGAAGCTATCGAGCAGGCGCGCCTGGGCAAGCCGATAACCGTCTGGCTCAAGCTCGACACCGGCATGCACCGGGTCGGCCTGCATCCTCACGAGTACCAGGCGGGTTATCAGCGTCTGCTGGCAACCGGCAAAGTGGCCAGGATCGTGCTGATGAGCCACTTCTCCCGCGCCGATGAGCTGAACAGCGGCTGCAGTGATGAGCAGCTCGCCGTATTCGAGACCTTTCGCAAGGGGCTGGCAGCAGAAACCAGTCTGAAAAACTCCCCGGCGGTGCTGGGCTGGCCACAGATTCCGAGTGACTGGTCGCGCCCGGGCATCATGCTCTACGGTGCTACGCCGTTTGATCAGGTGCACCCGCTGGCGGATCGCCTGCAACCGGTGATGACCCTGGAATCGAAGATCATCAGCGTGCGTGAACTGCCCGTTGGTGAGCCCGTGGGCTATGGCGCGACATTTGTCTGTGACCGGCCGTTGCGTATCGGTGTAGTGGCGATGGGGTACGCCGACGGCTATCCGCGTCACGCGCCGACCGGCACGCCCGTGCAGATCGATGGCCAGCCATCCAGGCTGCTCGGACGCGTGTCCATGGACATGCTCTGCGTCGATCTCACCGAGGTGCCGCAGGCCGGGCTCGGCAGCCGCGTCGAGCTGTGGGGCAAGCAGGTGCTCGCCAGTGAAGTGGCCCGGCGCGCAGAAACCATTCCCTACGAAATCTTCTGCAATCTGCGTCGCGTTCCGCGCATCTATTCCGAGGACTGATTCAGCCCTCTGTGCTCCAGGCCGCGGTGGGTCAGGTGTCTGTCGAAGTGTTGTAAATATCGAACGCTGTTGCCATGATGGCGTTCATATCGACTAGACCTGACAAAACCTGGGGGAATATCGCATTGGACGTGGGTGAACGACTGCAATCGATTCGCAAGCTCAAAGGCCTGTCCCAGCGTGAACTCGCCAAGCGCGCAGGTGTGACCAACAGCACCATCTCCATGATCGAAAAAAACAGCGTCAGCCCTTCGATCAGCTCGCTGCGCAAGGTACTCGGCGGCATCCCCATGTCCATGGTCGAATTTTTCTCGGAAGAATCCGTGCCCGAGAACGCGGCTCAAGTGGTGTACAAGGCCAGTGAGCTGATTGATATATCGGACGGCGCCGTGACCATGAAGCTGGTCGGCAAGTCGCATCAGGGCCGCGCCATCGCCTTTCTCACCGAGACCTACCCCCCGGGTGCCGATACCGGCGAAGAAATGCTCGTCCACGAAGGCGAAGAGACCGGCATCCTGGTTGAGGGTCGGCTGGAACTGGTGGTCGGGCTGGATACCTACGTGCTCGAAGCAGGTGACAGCTATTATTTCGAAAGCACCCGGCCGCATCGCTTTCGTAACCCGTTCGACGTCCCGGCACGATTGATCAGTGCGGCCACCCCGGCCAATTTCTGACCCGCCCCCTTGCGATGAGTGACGCGTGAAACTGACCTGGAAGATTCTGAGCAGCGCAGGCGTCCTGACGTTGTGGGCGCTCAATGTGCAAGCCGCCGATACCGCCCGAGCGCCTGACGACATCATCGCGGCGCATTGTGTTGCCTGTCACAGCGTAGGTCTGCTCAACGCGCCGAAGATCGGTGACACGGCGGCCTGGGAACAGCGCGCCCAGCAAAAAGGCGGCCTTGATGGACTGCTGGCCAGCACCATCAAAGGCCTCGGCATCATGCCCCCGAAAGGCACCTGCGGCGATTGCACAAACGATGAACTGAAGAGCGCCATCCAGAGCATGTCCGGGCTGAAGTGAGGTGCACCCTCGTTCCCGTGCCTGAGCGCCCGGCGCTGTGCATACGTTTTGTGGGAGCGAGCCGGGCGACGCTTCGCTTGCTCGCGAAGATGATGTTTAGATCGATGCATTTTTGGCGATATTACACGCCCTTTTCGCGAACAAGTTCGCTCCTACGCCCTTTGGGCAGAAGCCTGGAAGCCTTTTGTTCCGGGCGTTCCAGGGATTGTGTATAACGATGATGCTCTGCGTGGCGAGCATGCAGCACTTTGACGTTGCCGCCTGTCCAACCTGCACCCAATAACAATTCAGGAGAGCTGGGATGCCGTATTCCTGTTCCATCGAGCATGCCGTCGATCACGTTCTGGCGCAGCTACCCGAGCATATCCACCTGGGGATGCCGCTGGGGCTGGGCAAGCCCAACCGGTTCGTCAACGCGTTGTACCAGCGCATCAGCGAGTTGCCCGAACGACGGCTGACGATCTACACCGCGCTGACACTCGGGCGGCCGACGCCGGGGGAGGGTTTGCAGGCGCGCTTTCTCGAACCGTTTCTGGAGCGCGTCTTCGCTGACTATCCGGAGCTCGATTTCCTCGCTGCACTGCGCCGCGACAAACTCCCTGCCAATATCCGTGTGCAGCAATTCTTCATGCAGCCGGGCAGTCTGCTCAACAGCCATTCAGCCCAGCAAGACTACGTCAGCAGCAATTACAGCCATGCCGCCCGCGACATCAATGCCAATGGCCTGAATCTGGTCGCGCAACTGGTGGCCCGTGACGAACAACACCCGGGCACGCTGAGTCTGAGCTGCAACCCGGACGTGACCCTCGACCTGTTGCCCATGATCGCCAAGCGTCGGGCTGCCGGAGAGACCATTCTGATGCTCGGCCAGGTGCACGCCGACCTGCCTTACATGCCGGGCGACTCGGAACTGGATGTCGACGCCTTCGATGTGCTGATCGACGAAGACGAGCGCAGTACGCTGTTTTCCACCCCCAATATGCCGGTGGGCTATCAGGACCACCTGATCGGCCTGCACGCCAGCACGCTGGTGCGTGACGGCGGCACGTTACAGATCGGCATCGGCTCGATGGGCGATGCACTGACCGGCGCGCTGCTGGCTCGCCAGGCCGATAACGAAACCTGGCGCGGCCTGCTGGCCGAGTTGAACATGAGCAACTGGCAGACCCTGATAGATCGGGAAGGCGGCGTTCAGCCGTTCGCCAGCGGCCTTTACGGTTGCAGCGAAATGTTCGTCAACGGCCTGCTGGTACTCGCCGATGCCGGTATCGTACGGCGCAAGGTGTATGCCGATGCAGAACTGCAACGGCTGGCCAACATGGGCACGCTGGATGAGGATGCCCATCCCGGTGGCGTGGTCGTGCATGGCGGTTTTTTCCTCGGCCCGCAGAGTTTTTACGCGCGACTGCGCGAGCTGCCCGCCGAGCGGCTGGCACAGTTCAACATGACCGCCATCAGCTACATCAACGAGCTTTACGGCCAGGAAGAACTCAAGCGCCTGCAACGCCGCGATGCGCGCTTCATCAACAGTGCGTTCACCGTCACCCTGATGGGCGCGGCAGTGGCTGATCAGCTGGAAGATGGCCGGGTGCTCAGTGGCGTGGGCGGTCAGTACAACTTCGTGGCGCAGGCCCATGCACTGGAAGGCGCCCGTTCGATTCTGATGCTGCGCAGCTGGCGTGAGTCGGGCGGCGAGGTCAGCTCCAACATCGTCTGGCAGTATGGCCACACCACCATTCCCCGACACTTGCGTGACATTGTCGTCACCGAATACGGCATCGCTGATCTGCGCGGGCAGACCGACGCGACAGTCATCGAGCGAATTCTGAACATTACTGACTCGCGGTTTCAGTCGGGCCTGATCGAGCAGGCGCAAAAGGCTGGCAAGCTGCCCAAGGACTTCCGTCTCGATCCGCGCTTCACCGACAATACGCCCGAGCGCCTCAAGGACACTGCATCACGCTACCCGTCACTGTTTACCGAATACCCGCTGGGGTGCGACTTTACCGCCGAGGAGCGCGACCTGCTGAGAGCCTTGAACTGGCTGAAGAGCAAGCTCAAGCTCACTGAAATCCTTGAGCTGGGCAAGGCGACTCTCGACGCTCCGGACCCCGAAGCCTTCCACGCGCACTTGCAGCGCATGCAGCTCGACGCGCCGCAGGGCTTGCGCGAAGAGTTGTATCAGCGGCTGTTGCTGGCCGGGTTGCAGAACAGCACCGGGCTTGCCGGTTAAGACGCGGGCACTGATCGTTGCCGCTGGCGACGATCGGTTTCCGGCGTCTAGGTCGTTGCCTTGCGGGTCGCACGCCCCACCGGACCCGCACGCTCTTCGATGGCGTGCTGCAGAGCTTTGCGCTGGCCCATCAGGAACGCCAGCTCTGCGACCACAAACAGCGGGCCGATGATCAGCCCGGTCAGGTCATCGATGAAGGCCGGTTTGCGCCCTTCGTAGTAATGGCCGACGAACTGGATGATCCAGCCAATCACAAAGAGCCCGACGCCCGCACTCAGCCAGACCATGGTTGCCTGCTGCGCAAGGTTGGCCCCGGCCCAGATACACAGCGCCAATAACACCGCCATGACCATGCCCAGGGTGCGATCAAGTCGCAGGTAAAACACCGTCGAGCCCAGCGCCAGCAGCGCCGCAGGTGAAAGCCACAGCCCGCTGACAGTCCAGCCCGGTCGCGAGAGAAGCACCGCCACGGCCAGCACGATCAGTGGAATACCCACGAAGTGCGTCACGATATTGCGTGAATCACGGTGATAAGCCGCGTATTGGCTGAGATGATCGACAAGGGTTTTCATTATTATTCCTGCCTGAGACGATGGCCGGCGTGAGCCTGATTTCTTGTACAACATGCATGGCTGAAAGAGAAGGGAGCAAAAATGACAAATGGAGTGTCGTGGCGGTCACGATTGCTATCCGATTACTGGTTTTCCCATCTGCCTGCCGATCTGCAGGATAGCCTGCTGGAGGCTGCCCGCCAGCGCCGCAAGACGCCCGGCAGGCGGCTGTTCGACAAGGGCGATCTGCCCTGCGGTGTTTATGTGCTGCTGGAGGGCAGCGTGCGGATCGGCGCCGCCCACGAGCAGCGGCTGCTGAGGCACGTGGAATCGACAAGCGCGCCGTGCTGGTTTGGCGAAGTCTCGCTGTTTGACGGGCTGCCGCGCCGTTTCGAAGTCTGCTCGCTTGAGCAGAGCATCTTCCTGCACATCCCCCAGCCATTCCTCGCCCGGCTGCTCGACAGGCACCCCGAGTACTGGCGCTGGTTTGCCGCACTGCTCAGCCAGAAGGTCGGCTTGCCACTGCAGAGCCCCGAGAAAATGCGTCAGCTGCCGCCGCGGGCGCGGATCGCCTGGCGGCTGTTGATGCTCAGCGAGGGGTATGGCCCGTTGAGCCACGCACGCCGCCTGATTGCGCTGGATGACATTCAGGCGGCGGAGCGTCTTGCGCTTGCCTCGCCGGCCTTGCTGGAAGTACTCCAGGACCTGCATGAGCGCAGGATCGTGCGCCTGGGAGAGGGGCACCTGGAGGTGTTCGATGTGGACAGGCTGCGCAGGGTCGCGAACTTTTCCAGAGCCAGGGCTGTGTGCTGATCACCGGTCATGATCGGGCCTGGACACATCCGGTAACGGCTCCGCTGTCGCTTCGATTGAGATAGCAAATGGGATTCACTACCATTTCGCCTCCTTTGCGAACGCGAGATACCCCGATGCAGGCAAGCAAGCGTCTTCTGGCTGCTCTGACACTGACTTTACTGGGCAGCACCGCTCAGGCTGCCGATGAAGTGGTGGTGTATTCGTCCCGGATCGACGAACTGATCAAGCCGGTATTCGATGCGTACACGGCCAGTACCGGGGTGAAGATCAAATTCATCACCGACAAGGAAGCGCCGCTGATGCAGCGCATCAAGGCCGAGGGCGAGAATGCCACCGCCGACCTGTTGCTGACGGTCGACGCGGGCAACCTCTGGCAGGCCGAGCAGATGGGTATCCTGCAGCCGTTTACCTCCCCGGTGATCGAAGCCAACATTCCACCGCAGTATCGCTCGTCGACCCACGGCTGGACCGGTCTGAGCCTTCGCGCGCGGACCATCGCCTACTCCACCGACCGGGTGAAGCCTGCCGAGCTGAGCACCTACGAGGCGCTGGCCGACAAGAACTGGGAAGGCCGTCTGTGCCTGCGTACCGCGAAGAAGGTCTACAACCAGTCGCTGACCGCTACGCTGATCGAAACCCACGGCGCCGAAGCGTCGGAGAAAATCCTCAAGGGCTGGGTCAACAACCTGTCCACCGACGTGTTCTCCGATGACATCGCGGTGCTTGAGGCGATCAATGCCGGGCAGTGCGACGTGGGTATCGTCAATTCCTATTACTACGGTCGCCTGCACAAGGAAAAACCGGATCTGGCGGTGAAGCTGTTCTGGCCGAACCAGGCTGATCGCGGTGTGCACGTCAACCTGTCGGGTATCGGTCTGACCAAGTACGCCCCGCATCCTGAAGCCGCCAAGGCGCTGGTCGAGTGGATGACCGGCCCCGAGGCGCAGAAGATTTTCTCCAGCGTCAATCAGGAGTTCCCGGCCAACCCGAACGTGGCGCCTTCAGAAGAAGTGGCCAGCTGGGGGCCGTTCAAGGCCGACACCCTCCCGGTCGAAGTGGCAGGCAAGCGTCAGGCAGAAGCGATACGCATGATGGATCGCGCGGGCTGGAATTGATTTAATACCCAGTGCCTTATCGCTCCCACGCTTCAGTGCTCAGCGTTAGCTCAGGTACTGAATAGCCTGGAACACGGGGCTTTCAGGCTTCTGCCCGCAGGGCGTAGGAGCGGACTTGTCCGCGAAGCCGTCAGTTCAGATAATGCATTTTCTGAGAATGTACCGGCCTTTTCGCGGACAAGTCCGCTCCTACGGCTTTCAGCCAGAATCAGAAGCAGACCTGTGCGCACGCTCTGCTTACCCTCTTGAACCCCCTCATTTCGAGAACCTCCGTGGCCCATCCTGCCCAACGCCGCTGGTACCCCCTGGTTTTCGCCATCGCTGCACTGGTCGTGCTGCCGCTGAGCGTTCTGCTGCTGTCGTGGGAGACGGTCGACCAGCAGATATGGTCGCACCTGCTCGAAACCCAGATGGCGCGTCTGCTGAGCAATACGCTGATCCTGGTGCTGGGTGTCGGCGTGGGCGTGACCCTGCTGGGGGTGAGCCTTGCGTGGCTGACCAGCCTGTGTGAATTCCCTGGCCGCCGCTGGCTGGACTGGGCGCTGATGCTGCCGTTCGCGATCCCCGCCTATGTGCTGGCGTTCGTGTTCGTCGGGCTGCTGGATTTTTCCGGCCCGGTGCAGACCCTGATGCGCGAATGGTTCGGCTCCGGTCTGCGCCTGCCCCGGGTGCGTTCTACCGGTGGGGTGATCATCGTCCTGGTGCTGGTTTTCTATCCCTACGTCTACCTGTTGGCGCGCACGGCGTTTCTGGCGCAGGGCAAGGGTCTGATGGAAGCTGCGCGAGTGCTGGGCAATACGCCCCTGCAGGCTTTCTGGCGCGTGGCGCTGCCAATGGCGCGTCCGGCCATCGGCGCGGGGGTGGCGCTGGCGCTGATGGAGACCCTGGCCGATTTTGGTGCCGTGTCGGTGTTCAACTTCGACACGTTCACCACTGCCATCTACAAGACCTGGTACGGCTTCTTCAGCCTGTCCAGCGCCGCGCAACTGGCCAGCCTGTTGCTGTTGGCCGTGTTGGTGCTGCTGTACGGTGAACGCCGCGCCCGGGGGGCAAGTCGACCGGCCAACGAGCGTCCGCGTGGCGCTGCGCTTTACCGGTTACGCGGCATCAAGGCATGGGCCGCGAGCTTCTGGTGTGGGCTGGTGTTTCTCTGTGCCTTCGTGGTGCCGATGCTGCAATTGATCGTCTGGGTCTGGCAGCGTGGTCGCTTCGATCTGGATGAGCGCTACACCGGTCTGATTCTGCACACACTCTATCTGGGTGGCATGGCGGCGTTGATCACTGTCAGCGTGGCGCTGATTCTGGCGTTTGCCCGACGTATGGCGCCCACGCCCGCGATCCGCTCCGGCGTCAGTCTCGCCAACCTCGGCTACGCATTGCCAGGCTCGGTACTGGCCGTTTCAATCATGCTGGCGTTCAGTTACCTGGACCGCGAACTGGTCATTCCGCTGTCCGGCTGGCTGGGCGGCGCAGGCAAGCCCTTGCTGCTGGGCAGCCTCTCGGCCTTGCTTCTGGCGTATCTAGTGCGTTTCATCGCCGTCGCCTTCGGTCCGCTGGAGCACAGCCTGTCGCGGATCCGCCCGTCATTGCCTGAAGCGGCGCGCAGTCTGGGGGTCAGCGGGCCAAAGTTGTTTCTCAACGTGTATCTGCCGTTGCTGGTGCCAGGGGCGCTGAGCGCGGCGCTGCTGGTGTTCGTCGATGTGCTCAAGGAAATGCCGGCAACCCTGCTTATGCGCCCGTTTGGCTGGGATACGCTGGCGGTTCGCATCTTCGAAATGACCAGCGAGGGCGAGTGGGCGCGGGCTGCGTTGCCAGCTTTGTCGCTGGTGCTTGTAGGATTATTACCCGTCATTGGGCTGATTCGTCGCTCTGCCCGTCAGATTGGTTAGGTGCGGGGGCCTCACCTTGCGGCTACAATGCGCCGCAATTGGTGCGGTCTGTCAGATAATTCGGTCAGCTGTTACGTGCTGCAAACTCCGGTTCATGGGGGGCTTGCCGATCTCGTCTGCCCGCACCTTCGCCACGCCCGGAAGGAGAAACCCATGGGACAGCGTACCCCCCTGTTCGACCTGCACCTCGCCCTTGGCGCGAAAATGGTCGATTTTGGTGGCTGGGACATGCCGTTGCATTACGGATCGCAGGTCGAGGAACACCATCAGGTGCGTCGCGACTGTGGGGTCTTCGATGTCTCTCACATGAACGTGATCGATGTGCTCGGCCCTCAGGCCCGAGTCTGGCTGCGTCGTCTGCTGGCCAATGATGTAGACAAGCTCAAAACCCCCGGTCGTGCCTTGTACAGCGCCATGCTGGACGAGAGCGGCGGGGTGATCGATGACATGATCGTCTACCTCACGCCTGAAGGTTATCGGCTGGTCGTCAACGCGGCGACCGGCGTCAAGGATCTTGCCTGGATGCAGGCGCAACTGGGTGACTTCGACGTGCAACTGGTCGAGCGCAGTGAAATGGCCATGCTCGCCATTCAAGGCCCCAAGGCCAGAGCCCGTATTGCCGAGCTGGTTTCAAGCACCCGCGCCGAACTGATTCACCGGCTCAAGCCGTTCGAAGGGCTCGATGATGGCGACTGGTTTATCGCGCGCACCGGCTACACCGGCGAGGACGGCCTGGAGATCATGCTGCCTGCCGAAGAGGCCCAAAGCTTTTTCAATGAATTGGTTGGCGCGGGTATTTCCCCGATCGGCCTGGGCGCTCGCGACACGCTGCGCCTTGAGGCCGGCATGAACCTGTATGGCCAGGACATCGGCGAGCATGTCTCGCCCTTGGCCTCGAATATGGCCTGGAGCATCGCCTGGGAGCCTGCCGAGCGTGATTTTATCGGTCGCAAGGCGCTGGAGAGCGAACGGGCTGAAGGAACTGCCTTCAAGCTCGTCGGATTGGTGCTCGAAGAGCGCGGTGTCTTGCGGGCGCATCAGGTGGTACGTGTTGCAGAAATTGGCGAAGGAGAGATCACCAGTGGTAGTTTCTCTCCTACGTTGAGCAAATCCATTGCACTGGCTCGCGTTCCGATGGCGACCGCTGACCGGGCCGAGGTGGAAATCCGCGGCAAATGGTACCCGGTGCGGGTGGTGCAGCCTGCGTTCGTGCGCCATGGCAAAACCTTGATCTAACCTATGGCGGGTTTTCCGCTGACCCGATGTTGAGGATGACTAAATGAGCAATATTCCCGCCGAGCTGCGTTTCGCCGAAAGTCATGAATGGGCACGTCTGGAGTCAGACGGTACCGTGACCGTCGGCATCTCGGACCATGCACAGGAAGCACTGGGCGATGTGGTCTTCGTCGAACTGCCGGAAATCGGCACAGCGTTCGCTGCCGGTGACACCGCCGGTGTTGTCGAGTCGGTCAAGGCCGCTTCGGATATCTACTCGCCGGTTGCGGGCGAGGTGATCGAAGTCAACACAGCGTTGGGCGATGCCCCCGAGTCGCTCAACAGTGATTCGTACGGTGCCTGGATCTTCAAGCTCAAGCCAAGCGATGCCAACGGTGATCTGGCCAAGCTGCTGGATGCCAATGGATACGAGGGCGTCATCGGCGAATAATCAATGCACGAGAGTGCTGTTGATGGGGGGTAAGGTGGTTCACTTAAGTAGAACCACCTCACGGCCTTCTGGGATGGATTAACAGAATGTTAAAGCCTGGGAAAGGTTTTCGAGAGCATTCGAAGGCGTCAAAGACTCGGCCATCAAAGTAGATTGATGGCCGAGCAGCTTAGGCTTTACCCACGCCCCAGACATCTGTTCGTGCGTAATCAACGCCCTTTTTAATGGCGTTTAATACAAACTTATCACTCTCGGAACCGGTGGTTATATAGGCCCACCATATTGACGGTTCGCCTGAAAAGGGGATGTTTTTCGAGTAAACGCCGATATTTGTTTGCGTATCAGCTTGTTGTATGCGAAAGGGTGTTGAGGGAGCATATTGGTCAATGGTTATGGTTCTCCAGGTGCCATTTTCGTCTGGTTGATATAACCAAAAAAGGTGGGGGCGATCATAGTTTCTACTGGCGTATATATAGCCATTATTTGAGTCGGCAAGAAGCCCTCCTTGACAATTGCCGTCTCTCACCCAGATTCGGTAGGCACCCCGACCGCTGTCATAGCGAAAATAAAGCTCAACCGAGGTGGCCGCTTTAGCGTTAGCGCACAAATACTCCCCAGGTACAATCTCAGAGCCAGTGGAGATCCTCTCATAATGAAGGGGGGATACGTTACCTGCCTTCTGTGTTGAAGCAAGAGAACAAAAATCAATATTTATTAAAATGCTGCTTCCGTCGTTCTTCTTGTCGTTGTAGGCCAACTTCGCGGTGAAGGATTTTTCGACATCCGTATTCATGTAATTCTCCTTGAAATTATTTGTCAGTCTTTTTATTTTGTCAGGCGGATGAGAGGTTATCTACTGATAGTATTGACATTTTTTATATGGTTTTGGAGCTTTAAGAGTAGTGCGTTATGGCCGAATTCTGAGTTTTAAATACGCTTGAAAGTTTGTCGTTTTATATGAGTTTTGGGCGCGTTCTCAATGAGATTTCAGTCGCCAAGGCCTGAGCACCTTTATTAATAACAGTCTTGTAGAGGATGTCGCTCGTGCGGTGTGTGTCTCCAGTCGGGCAACCGTTGGCCGACCTCGTATACCGCTGACGAGCTACATTGATTCCTGCGCTGCATGGCCTTGTTTAGTAATGATTTGCAAGGCACCCACACGGCTGAACATCTCTGATGAAGGTTTGGCATGTCGCCACTTTTAGACACGGACCGAACAGCCGATGTCGTCGACAGGACGATATTTTGCTCAATGCAGAGACGGGAGGGGTGTTAATGAATCACCGTCCAGGCCTTAAAGGCCAAGGACGGTGAATATTTCTATAATAAGCCGCGATGCTGCTTCGCTTGAGCGAGCGGTATCAGGCTCATCAAGCAGCATTTTTTATTTATGACGCTTACTGGTTTTCAGCGACCAGATTCTTATCCAGGATCGCGTTGGCCAGTTCCATGTCGGTGGCTTTCAGGCCTGGATTGTCTTTGCGCACCTGCTCGATGGCTGCTTCCAGGAATGGACCGCGGATGCCACCGTCGCTGGCGACGAAGCTGCCTGCGTCGTCCTGGGCGGCGACGATCAGTTTGTGATCCTTGAAGGTCAGGTAAGTCGAGCCGGTGGTTGCACCGGAAGACAGCACATTACGCCAGAAGGTGTCAGCCATCGCTGAACCCATTGGGATGGAAAGCAAGGCTACGGTGGCGACAGCGAACTTGAGACGCATGATGAATTACTCCAGCTGTGGTTGTTCTGAGGGGTTGGATAGCTAAAGGCATGAACTAGTTCAATCAAGGTGTACCGCGCAGTTCACTTTAGCTGGCTCGGCATGCCGCCAGGCCTTCTGGAACGACGCTCTCAACCCTGATCAGCGTTGTTCGCTCTGCGGTGTCACTCGCAGCACTTCCTCGAGTGTAGTCAGGCCTGCCGAGACTTTCTGCGCGCCGGACAGACGCAGGCTGCGCGTTCCTTCCTTGAATGCCTGACGACGCATGGCAGTCAGGTCCAGGTCCGCCGAGATCAATGCCTTGATGTTGTCGGACATGACCATGATCTCGTAAACACCCGCCCGGCCCCGGTAGCCGGTATCGCGACACTCCACGCAGCCGACCGCCTGATGCGCGCCAGGCGGCACCGGTGCCTGCCAGGGGCGGGTCAGGGTTTGCCAGTCGGTCTCGTTGAGGTTGATGGGCGCCTTGCAGTGTGGGCACAGGGTGCGCACCAGACGCTGTGCCATGACGCCGAGGATGGTCGCCTTGAGCAGGTAATGCGGTACACCCAGTTCGAGCATCCGGCTGATTGCGCTGGGCGCATCGTTGGTGTGTAGCGTCGACAGCACCAGGTGGCCGGTGAGTGCCGCCTGAATCGCCATTTCGGCGGTCTCCAGGTCACGAATCTCGCCGATCATGATGATATCCGGGTCCTGGCGCATCAGCGCGCGCACGCCGGCGGCAAAGTTCAGGTCGATGTTGTGTTGAACCTGCATCTGGTTGAAGGCCGGTTCGACCATCTCGATGGGATCTTCGATGGTGCACAGGTTGACCTCGGAGGTCGCCAGCTTCTTGAGGGTGGTGTAAAGCGTGGTGGTTTTGCCCGAACCGGTCGGGCCGGTGACCAGAATAATGCCGTTGGGCTGGCGGGTCATTTCCTGCCAGCGCCGCAGGTCGTCACTGGAAAAGCCCAGTTGATCGAAGTCCTTGAGCAACACCTCGGGGTCGAAGATCCGCATGACCATTTTTTCGCCGAACGCGGTCGGCAGGGTCGACAGGCGCAACTCCACTTCGCGATTCTCCGGCGTGGTGGTCTTGACCCGCCCGTCCTGTGGTTTGCGCTTTTCGGCGACATTCATCCGCCCCAGGCTTTTCAGGCGGCTGACTATCGCCATGATCACCTGCGCCGGAAACTGGTAAACGTTGTGCAGCACCCCGTCGATGCGAAAGCGCACGGTGCCCTGCTCGCGGCGCGGCTCGATGTGAATATCACTGGCGCGTTGCTGGAAGGCGTACTGGAACAGCCAGTCGACGATATTGACGATGTGCGCGTCGTTGGCGTCAGGCTCCTGATCGCTGGCACCGAGCTTGAGCAACTGTTCGAAGTTGCCCATGTTGCTCATTTTTTGCTCGGAGGCGCTGGCGCCGCTGACCGACTTGGCCAGCCTGAAAAACTCCATCGCCATGCGCTGGATGTCTGCCGGGTTGGCGACCACACGTTTGATCTGCAGCTTGAGCACATGCGCCAGGTCGGCTTCCCATGAGCGCACATACGGCTGCGCGCTGGCGATGGTCACCGATTCGCGATCGACCGCCACGGCGAGAATCTTGTGGCGCTGGGCAAAGGCGTAGGACATCAGTGGCGTGACCGCCGCGACGTTGATCTTCAGCGGGTCGATACGCATGTAAGGCTGGTCACAGGCTTTGGCCAGCCAGGCGGTCAGGGTTTCCACGTCCAGCTTCTTGCCCGGCCGCTTGAGATCGTCAAACTGCAGCGAAGCGAGAAACTCGAGGGGGTGCAGCTGAATGTTCACCGCACTGCGACGTTGGGTGAGTGCCGTTTCCGCGTCGTCCTGGCCGAGATAGCCTTCGGCAACCAGATCACGCAACACATCATTCAGATCGAGCCAGCGATCCTGTGAAGAGGGGGCCAGGGCTGCCATGTGCGCTCCTTGAGGCAATTCGTCATTGGACGATGAACAAGAGTAGACGCCAAGCGTGACAGCGTTATGGGTTCTATGCGACCGGGAATTGCCGGAGCAGGCGAATTGATTCAGCCCGTCGCCAGGGCGGCACGGGATTGCGCGGTGTTCCGGGCGTCGACCTGCTCGACTTCCACTGAGCAGACGTCGATCAGGTTGCGCATTTTTTCGCCAATCACCTGTGCTCGATGCCAGCTCAATCTGGAAACCTGAAGGTCGATGAGCAGCAGGCTCTCTTGTTGCACAGCACTCAATTGGTCGGGAATCAGGTACTGCATGGCAAACAGGTTCAACACCTGACAGAGCAAGGCAGGCTCGGCTTCGGCGCAGACACGGTAGCGTGCGCAGCACTGCGCATTGCTGGACGACCAGCTATCTGGACGCTGCGAAGGGAGGGTGACGGCTTCGAGATTGGGCATGCTGATACTCCACAAGGATGCTGGAAATCTTTGCATGCGTGAAAAGAAATTTCTGGTCCATCATTGGGTGGATTAGTCTTTATAAGACTTGTTAATGCGCTGCAGGCTATTTCGGAAAATTAATTATGCAAATCGAGCTGGACAGTTACGATCGCAGGATTCTGGCGCTGCTGCAGGAAGATGCTTCGCTTTCCAGTGCGCAGATTGCCGAGCAGGTCGGTCTGTCGCAATCACCCTGCTGGCGCCGCATACAGCGGCTCAAGGATGAAGGGGTGATTCGCCGTCAGGTGGCGTTGCTGGACCGCAAGAAAATCGGTCTGAACACGCAGATATTCGCCGAGGTGAAACTCAACGCCCACGGGCGCTCCAACTTCACCGAGTTCACCGACGCGATTCGTGGCTTCCCGGAGGTGCTGGAGTGCTATGTGCTGATGGGATCGGTGGATTTTCTGCTGCGCATCGTGACCCCGGATATCGAGGCGTACGAGCGGTTCTTTTTCGAAAAACTGTCGCTGGTACCCGGTATTCAGGAAGTGAACTCGACAGTGGCCCTCTCCGAGATCAAATCCACGACCAGCCTGCCGCTGTTGCGCTGACGGGGCTGGTGCCCGGAGTTGCGCCCGCCTCGGTTGTGCCTCGTGCACCGAGGTGGCTGGTTTTGCTGCCGGTTCCCGGCAGTTCGCGGACAAGTCCGCTCCTACAAAAAACGGGAGATCATGTACAAGCGCAGCGTCGCCCGGTCTGCTCCCACGCCCTTCGGGCAGAATCAAAAGCGGACTTGCGTATGACGCTGAATGATCTGGCCTGCAGCAGTGCTTCTGCCCGGAGGGCGTAGGAGCGGACTTGTCCGCGATGGGCTGCGAAGCGGCCCTAAAACGTTTCAGGCTTCTACGGCCTTCTGATCCAGCCTTACAAGCGCAGCAGGGTTTTCCAGGCACGGCTCTGGAAGACGGTGATTGCCTGTTGCACGCGGGCATCGAGGACTTCGTCGCTGATGTCCAGGTGCGCCAGTTCTTCCAGCTTGCGCAGTTCGCCGTACAGACGGTCCAGCTCCGGCAGGCCCAGCGCGCCGCGTGCCCAGTGCAGCCAGGACTGGATGCGCTCGATGCGCGGCAGTTGCTCGGCCAGGTCTTCCGGCTGCTGCTGATAACGGCTCAGTTGCAGGGACGTGGCTTCTTCGCCCAGCAGGCGTGGCAGCCAGCTGCTCAACAGCGCGGCGCCCTGACGATTGCCGCGGGTGTTGCGTTCGGTGGTCCAGCTGCGCGTCAGCAACCAGCGTGAGGTATTCAGCGAGAACTCGCCCCAGCGCGTGTCCTGCAATTCTTCGAGGAATTGCTCGTGGGCGGCACCGCGTACATCGGCATCGTCCTGTCCGGCCTGGACCAGCGGACGCCAGTCTTCCAGCAAGGCGTCGAGCGCAGCACGCAGTTGTGCGGTCGAAGTGCGTGGCGCGGCCTGACCGAGGCTGCTGGTCAGAGCACGCAGTTCGGCGAGCATCTCGACCCAGTCCTGCAGCAGGCGCCAGTGGCCGTTGAAACGGTATTGCTCGGCCAGACGCTGGCTGCTGCCCAACAGATGCCATGCCAGCGCGGAATAAGCGTCGTCCAGCGGCGTTTCAGCATTCAGGGCGGGCGCGTGCAGGCTCAGCGAGTAGCTGCTGGCATCGAGCAGACGGTAGCCGCGCTCGGCCTTGCTGATATCGCACGGCATCAGCGGCAGCGTTGCAGCCAGCTCGGCGGCGAGTTCCAGCAGCGCGGCAGGCTCGCCTTCACGCAGCTCGAGTTCCAGCTCGCAGATTTCTTCCTTCTGCTTGCCCGCAACCACCTGGCCCAGATCCAGTGCGGCTTCGATCACCACTTTGGCCTTGCCACGGCCCCAGGCAATCTCGGCTTTCTCACGCACGAAATCGGTGGTGAACAGCGGTTTGATGGTTTTCTTGTCCAGATCGGCCAGTTGTTCGGGCCAGCAATCGCCTTCGAGCTTCTTCAGGTCCAGCTTGGCCTTGCTCAGGTCCCAGTTGTACTCATTGCGCTCGGACAGGCCGGCCACGCTTTGCCCGCGAGTTTTCATGGTCTGGATGATCTGATCGCCGTCGCGGCGGATGCGCAGGGCGACTTTGGCCTGCGCCAGCTCACCTTCGGGGGTATCGAAATACTGGTTCGACAGTTCCAGGCGCTCCCAGCCACTCTTGTTGCGCTTCTTGAGCAACGGGTGTTCACGCAGTGCAGCGAGGGTCTCGCGGCTGACGCGGAGTTTGATTTCTGTTTCTTTTTGCATGGCCGGGGGAATCCAAACGCTGATACGGATAAACGGGAGCGCAGCCCATGATTGAACGGCTGCCGAGGCCGTCAGTGTACAGGACATGGCCCGAAACGGTTTATTCCTGGGTTGTTATGGCCCTATGATGGGCCGTGTTCCGTCTCGATTACAGGAAGCGTCCATGCCGTTGCCGTCCATGAAAGACCAGTTCGCCGCGCTGATCGCCGTACCCTCGGTGAGCTGCACTCAGCCTTCCCTGGACCAGAGCAACCGCCCCGTCATCGATCTGCTGGCCGGATGGCTCGGCGATCTGGGGTTTGCCTGCGACATCCAGCAAGTTTCCCCCGGCAAGTTCAATCTGCTGGCGACCTACGGTACAGGCCCGGGCGGCCTGGTACTGGCGGGGCACAGCGATACCGTGCCGTTCGACGAGGCACTGTGGAAAACCGACCCCTTGAAGCTGACCGAGGTGGATGGCCGCTGGGTCGGGCTGGGCAGTTGTGACATGAAGGGCTTCTTTGCGCTGGTCATCGAAGCGGTGCGTGGCCTTCTTGACCAGCCGTTCAAGCAGCCGCTGCTGATCCTCGCCACCTGCGACGAGGAAAGCTCGATGGCCGGTGCCCGCGCGCTGGCCGACGCCGGACGCCCGCTGGGTCGTGCGGCAGTGATTGGCGAGCCGACCGGGCTCAAGCCGATCCGCCTGCATAAGGGCGTGATGATGGAGCGCATCGATATTCTCGGGCGCAGCGGTCATTCCTCCGACCCGAGCCTCGGGCACAGCGCACTCGAAGCCATGCACGACGCCATCAGCGAACTCAAGGGCCTGCGCACGCAGTGGCAGGCGAAGTACCGCAACCCGCAATTCACGGTGCCGCAGCCGACGCTGAACCTGGGCTGTATTCATGGCGGCGACAACCCGAACCGGATTTGTGGCCAGTGCTCGCTGGAGTTCGACCTGCGTCCGCTGCCGGGCATGGACCCGGAGATGCTGCGCTCGGCGATTCGGCAGAAGCTGCAGCCGCTGGCCGAGCTGCATCAGGTACAGATCGACTACGCACCGCTGTTCCCCGAATGTGCGCCGTTTGAGCAGATCGCTGACGCTGAACTTGTGCGTGTCGCTGAACGTCTGACCGGTCATACCGCTGCCGCAGTAGCATTCGGCACCGAAGCGCCTTATCTTCAGCGCCTCGGCTGCGAGACACTGGTGCTCGGCCCGGGCGACATCGCCTGTGCGCATCAGCCGGGGGAATACCTCGAAATGTCACGTCTTGACCCTACAGTGCGTCTGTTACGTCAACTGATCGAACATTACTGCCTGACGCCCCAGTGAGTCAGGCATACCCCGTGTTTGTTAATCAAAGCATCTTGAGTAAAAGGAGACTGCGCGTGCTGCCAAGCCTGTTCCGACGATAACCACCACACCGTTGTGCGTGCTTCTTTTCTTCGTCCATTTTTTCTACAGGCTCTTGTTGTCATGCCCGAATACGTCAACTGGCTTCGCCACGCGTCTCCGTACATCAATGCTCACCGCGATTGCACCTTCGTCGTCATGCTGCCCGGCGACGGCGTTGCGCACCCCAATTTCGGCAATATCGTCCACGATCTGGTGCTGCTGCACAGCCTGGGCGTGCGTCTGGTGCTGGTTCACGGTTCCCGTCCGCAGATCGAGAGCCGCCTGGCCCAGCGCGGGATTACGCCGCGTTACCACCGTGACCTGCGGATCACTGACACCGAAACGCTGGAGTGCGTGATCGATGCCGTGGGTCAGCTGCGCATCTCGATCGAGGCGCGTCTGTCGATGGACATGGCCGCCTCGCCCATGCAGGGCTCGCGCTTGCGAGTGACCAGCGGCAACGTGGTGACCGCACGGCCTATCGGCGTGCTTGAGGGGGTCGATTATCAGCACACCGGCGAAGTGCGCCGCGTCGACCGCAAGGGCATCAATCGCCTGCTGGACGAGCGCCATATCGTGCTGCTGTCGCCACTGGGTTACTCACCGACCGGCGAGATTTTCAACCTGGCCTGCGAAGACGTCGCCACCCGCGCGGCCATCGATCTGGCTGCTGACAAACTGCTGCTGTTCGGCGCCGAAACCGGCTTGCTGGACGAGCAGGGCCGGTTGGTGCGCGAACTGCGTCCGCAACAGGTGCCCGCGCACCTGCAGCGTCTGGGTGCCAACTATCAGGCGGAATTGCTGGACGCTGCGGCCGAGGCCTGCCGTGGCGGTGTGGCGCGCAGCCATATCGTCAGTTATGCCGAGAACGGCGCGCTGCTGACCGAGCTGTTTACCCGTGACGGTGGCGGCACGCTGGTCGCGCAGGAACAGTTCGAACTGGTGCGCGAAGCGGCTATCGAGGACGTCGGCGGTTTGATGGACCTGATCACGCCGCTGGAAGAGCAGGGCATTCTGGTGCGTCGCTCCCGCGAGGTGCTGGAACGCGAGATCACCCAGTTCAGCGTGGTCGAGCGCGAAGGGCTGATCATCGCCTGTGCTGCGCTGTATCCGATTGCCGATTCGGAGTCGGGCGAGCTGGCGTGTCTGGCGGTCAACCCGGAATACCGGCACGGTGGCCGTGGCGATGAACTGCTGGAGCGCATTGAAAACCGCGCTCGTGCCTTGGGCATCAAGACCCTGTTCGTCCTCACCACCCGCACCGCACACTGGTTCCGCGAACGCGGTTTCGAACCCAGCAGCGTCGACCGTCTGCCAAGCGCCCGCGCCTCGCTGTACAACTACCAGCGTAATTCGAAGATCTTCGAAAAGGCGATATAAGCCTGGGGGCGGACTATATTTTGTGGGAGTGAGCTTGCTCACGAAGAGGCTGGAACAAGCCCCCAGAAAGGGGCGTTTGAACCGTCCCTTTCGTGAGCAAGCTCACCCACGCCCTTCGGGCAGAAGCGCAGAGCATTGGGCACGATAGTTGAGATGATCGTTCCTCACGCTCCAGCGTGGGAATGCAGTTCTCGACGCTCTGCGTCCTCAAGAGGACGCGGAGCGTCCAGAAAGGCATGCGACGCAGAGCGCCGCACGATAGTCGCGCCTGCACCGGCACCTTCGTGAGCAATCTCCCCACAGTAATTGCACGATCAGTTACTGATCGACAGAATGCTCGCCTGATACGAACCCACGAACGTGTCGAAATCCACCACTTCCTCGGTCGCTTCCAGCTCGGCCTGCTCCTCAATCGAGGTTTTGGCCTGGGCTTCGAAGTCTGCCTGTTCCTCAGCGCTCAGCGGGTGAGTGCGGAAGTATTCGGCGTGGACCTGGCTCTGGCGCAGGGAGAACGCGGTAAAGCCCTCGTTATGCGCTTCCATGCTGGCCAGCACCTGAGCAGACGGTGTGAGCGCGGTATCGTCGATCTTGGCCTGTTGCACGGCAATCGACTTGAGGTGCTCGTCGGTGCCCTGCGCCTGATCGAGCAAGCGGGCAATCGGTGTGATCTTCTCCATCAGCTCGGTTGCCCAGGTCTTGAGATCGACAGGGCGGTTGTCACGCATCAGGCTCAGGCCCGGGCGACGCCCTTCCTTGACCACTGACAGGAAGTTCGAGCTTGCGTTGGAGCACTCGTGGCGGGCCAGTTGCTGGCTTTCCTCGAGGGCGCAATACAGCACGAACGCATCGATGAAGCGCGACTGCTCCAGGCTGATGCCGGTCGGCAGGAACGGGTTGATGTCCAGGCAGCGCACTTCGACGTACTGCACACCACGGGCCACCAGCGCCTGAATGGGGCGTTCGCCGCTATAGGTCACACGCTTGGGGCGAATATTGGAGTAGTACTCGTTCTCGATCTGCAGCACGTTGGTGTTGAGCTGCACCCACTCGCCATTCTGGTCATGAGTGCCGACCTCGACGTAAGGCTTGTAAGGCGTGGCCACGGCCTTGCGCAGGCTGTCGGTGTAGCTGACCAGATCGTTGTAGCAAGGGGTCAGGTCGGCCTGGGCGTCACTCTGATAGCCCAGGTCGCTCATGCGCAGACTGGTGGCATACGGCAGATACAGGGTATCGGCGTCGAAGTGTTGCTCCAGCTGATGCTTGCGGCCGCGCAGGAAACCCGCGTCGAGTGCCGGTGAAGCACCGAACAGGTACATCAACAGCCAGCTGTAGCGGCGGAAGTTACGAATCAGCGCGATGTAGGAATGCGACTGGTAGTCGCGCGCATCGCCTGCAAAGTCTTCGGTCTGCTTGAGCAGCGCCCAGGCGTCTTCCGGCAACGAGAAGTTGTAGTGAATGCCGGCAATGCACTGCATGGTCTTGCCATAACGCAGCGCCAGACCCTTGCGATAGACGTACTTGAGCTTGCCGATGTTCGACGTGCCGTAATACGCGATCGGGATGTGCTCTTCGTCGGGCAACGGGCAGGGCATCGACGGGCTCCACAGCAGCTCGTCGCCCAGCTTGCTGTAAACGAAGCGATGGATACGGTCCAGGTTGTCGATGGTCTCGGCCGGGTTCTTCAGCGCAGGCGTGATGAACTCCAGCAGCGATTCGGAATAATCGGTCGTGACCTGGCCATTGGTCAGTGCGGCACCCAGAGCTTGTGGATGAGGCGTGCAGGCCAGGTCTGCCGTTGCAGTAACGCGCAGACACTCACGCTCTATACCGTGCAGGCATTGCTCCAGCAAAGAGAGGTTGTTGCGCTCGCCGAGCAAGGCAAGACGGCGGTTCAAAAATTCGCTCAAGGTGTAATCCTTCACGCATCGGTCGCCCCGATATGGGGGTGGACTTGACGGTCTACAAGGGTGAAGAAAGGAACTGGCGTAGTCGCCTGGTTGGTCTGTAACGCCCGTTCACAATCACTGCTCTTTGTCGTACTACCCAAATGGACTCGGCACCACGCTAATGGTGCCGAAATTAACCCAAATGATGTCGATACGGCTAGGTTCAGTTTGCAGTGATTGTGTTCATCGCCTCTTTTCGGGTCTAGATGACCGCAAATGTGCCCTGGGCTTTGGCAACGAGCTTGTCGCCCTGAACGACTTCGGCCTCGACCACCAGCGTGCGGCGACCCGCGTGCAGGACCCTGGCGATGCACAGGACTTCGCCTTCGGAGACGCCACGCACGTAGTTGATCTTGCACTCGATGGTCACGCTGCGCTGGTCGAAACCGTGAACGCTGGAACAGGCCAGGCCCATGGCGATATCGACCAGGCTGAAGATTGCACCGCCGTGCATCACGTTGCCGCGATTGCGCAGGTGCGCCTCCAGCGGCAACGCAACTTCGGCAACGCCCTCGTCCAGACGCCGCAGCTCACAGCCGAGCATCTTGAAGTAGGCGCTGTGGGTCAGATCTTCAGGAATGTCCATCAGCGCTTCTTCAGTTGCTTGGCATTGGCGAACAGCGATGCCATCGCATTGTTGGCGGGTGCTGGCGCAGTGGTTTCCTTGCGCGGGGCGTTGTTCTGGCGAGGCGAAGAACCCGGACGGGCACCGCGCGCGCCATCGATTTTCTCGCCGGGCGTGTCGCTCATGCGCATCGACAGACCGACGCGTTTGCGCGGGATATCGACTTCCATGACCTTCACTTTCACCACATCACCGGCCTTGACTGCTTCGCGCGGGTCCTTGATGAACTTCTCGGACAACGCCGAGATGTGCACCAGACCGTCCTGATGCACGCCGATATCGACGAATGCACCGAAGTTGGTGACGTTGGTGACCACGCCCTCGAGGATCATCCCCAGTTGCAGGTCCTTGAGGTCTTCGACCCCGTCCTGAAACTCTGCGGTCTTGAACTCCGGACGCGGATCGCGGCCCGGCTTTTCGAGCTCCTGAAGGATGTCGGTCACGGTCGGCAGACCAAAGGTCTCGTCGGTGAATTTCTTCGGGTCCAGACGCTTGAGAAAGCTGGCGTCGCCGATCAGCGAGCGAATATCGCGGTCGGTTTCAGCCGCAATGCGCTGCACCAGCGGGTAGGCTTCCGGGTGAACGGCGGAGGCGTCGAGCGGGTTGTCACCGGTCATGACGCGCAGGAAGCCGGCGGCCTGTTCAAAGGTCTTTTCGCCCAGGCGGCTGACTTTCTTCAGCGCCGCGCGGGTCTTGAACGCGCCGTTTTCATCACGATGCGCAACGATGTTCTGCGCCAGCGTGGTGTTGAGGCCGGAAATGCGTGCCAGCAGCGCCACGGAGGCCGTGTTCACGTCCACGCCCACGGCGTTCACGCAGTCTTCCACCACTGCATCCAGGCCGCGCGCCAGCTTGAGCTGCGAAACGTCGTGCTGATACTGGCCGACCCCGATGGATTTCGGGTCGATTTTCACCAGTTCGGCGAGCGGGTCCTGCAAGCGACGGGCAATGGACACCGCGCCACGGATCGACACGTCGAGGTCCGGGAATTCCTTGGCGGCCAGTTCCGATGCCGAGTACACCGAAGCGCCTGCTTCGGAAACCATGACCTTGGTCATCTTCAGGCCTGGGTATTTTTTGATCAGGTCGGCAGCCAGCTTGTCGGTTTCGCGGCTGGCGGTGCCGTTGCCGATGGCGATCAGATCGACCGAATGTTTGGCGCACAGTGCGGCCAGTACAGCGATGGTCTGGTCCCACTGGTTTTTCGGTACGTGCGGATAGACGGTGGCGTAGTCGAGCAGTTTGCCGGTGGCGTCGACCACGGCGACCTTGCAGCCGGTGCGCAGGCCAGGATCGAGGCCCAGCGTGGCGCGCTGACCGGCCGGCGCGGCGAGCAACAGGTCGTGCAGGTTGTGGGCGAAGACATTGATCGCTTCGGTTTCCGCGCCGTCACGCAGCTCACCCAGCAGATCGGTTTCAAGGTGGCTGTACAGCTTGACCTTCCAGGTCCAACGCACCACTTCGGCCAGCCATTTGTCTGCCGGGCGGTTCTGGTTCTGGATACCGAAGCGCTCACCGATCATCAGCTCGCACGGGTGCATGGCGCCCGGCAATTCTTCACCGACTTTCAGCGCCGAGCTCAGGAAGCCTTCGTTACGACCGCGGAAAATCGCCAGCGCACGGTGCGACGGCATGCTCTTGAGCGGTTCGTCGTGTTCGAAGTAATCGCGGAACTTGGCGCCTTCCTCTTCCTTGCCCGGCACCACGCGTGCGCTGATCACCGCTTCCTGCTTGAGGAAGCTGCGCAGCTTGTCCAGCAGCGAGGCATCTTCGGCAAAGCGCTCCATCAGAATGTACTTGGCGCCTTCCAGCGCGGCTTTTATATCGGCCACGCCTTTATCCGCGTCGACGAAGCGCGCTGCTTCTGCTTCCGGGGCCAGGCTCGGGTCGTTGAACAGGCCGTCAGCCAGTTCGCCCAACCCGGCTTCAAGGGCGATCTGGCCCTTGGTGCGGCGTTTCTGCTTATAAGGCAGGTACAAGTCTTCGAGGCGGGTCTTGGTGTCGGCCAGCTTGATGTCGCGGGCCAGCTCCGGGGTCAGCTTGCCTTGCTCTTCGATGCTGGCAAGAATGCTGACGCGCCGCTCGTCCAGTTCACGCAGATAACGCAGGCGCTCTTCCAGATGGCGCAGTTGCGTGTCATCAAGACTGCCGGTCACTTCCTTGCGGTAGCGGGAAATGAAAGGCACGGTCGAGCCTTCATCCAGTAGTGCGACGGCCGCTGCGACCTGTTGTGGGCGTACGCCGAGTTCTTCGGCGATGCGGCTGTTGATGCTGTCCATAAAACCACCTGGAGTTGTGAGCAAAAAACTGGGCTATGTACGAATTGCCTTGCCTGGGTATCGTGCGCCAGCATTTATTTTCAGAGCTGGCGAACCGCCATGAGTCCGGCGTTGCCTGACTTCGAGGGCGGCGCATTATACCCAGCGAAGCCGGATTAGGGGATCGGCCGATAAATGGGGTGTTTTTTCGGCGAAAACGCAGGCACAAGTGTCGCCTCCAGTAAAATCTGCTAACAATGCACAAGGTGCGCATCACCGCAGCTACGCCATAATGCGCCCCGAGATCAGAGGAGCATCCGATGAGCAGCACCGCACAAAATGCCGAAGGCGAAAAAATCCTTATTGTCGATGACGATCCGGGGCTGAGCAGCCTCCTGGAACGTTTTTTCACCAGCAAGGGCTATCGTGCCCGCGCCGTGGCAAATGTGGAACAAATGGACCGGTTGCTGGCCCGTGAGGTTTTCAACCTTGTGGTGCTGGACCTCATGCTGCCCGGCGAAGACGGCCTTTCAGCCTGTCGTCGTCTGCGTGCCGCGAACAATCAGGTGCCGATTATCATGCTGACCGCCAAGGGCGATGAGCTGAGCCGCATCAAGGGGCTCGAACTGGGTGCTGACGATTATCTGGCCAAGCCGTTCAACCCGGACGAGCTGATGGCGCGGGTCAAGGCGGTGTTGCGTCGTCAGGCGGCACCGGTGCCCGGCGCACCCGGCAGCGAGGACGAGTCGGTCAGTTTCGGTGACTACGTGCTGTCTCTGGCAACCCGCGAGCTCAAGCGCGGTGAAGAAGTGCACATGCTCACCACCGGTGAATTCGCGGTACTGAAAGCGCTGGTCATGCACGCTCGCGAGCCGCTGACCCGCGACAAACTGATGAACCTGGCGCGTGGCCGGGAGTGGGATGCGCTGGAACGATCCATCGACGTGCAGATTTCCCGCCTGCGTCGCCTGATCGAGCCTGACCCGTCCAAGCCCCGTTATATCCAGACGGTCTGGGGCGTAGGTTATGTATTTGTTCCGGACGGTGCCGGAAGTCGCTGATAACCCGGTTGTCGGCCTGGAAATCCGTCATTGCTGCCAGTCACGTCGATAATCTTAAAAGGGTTATCGACGTACTGGTTTTTTGCGTTCGTCCATCGGGTCCGGCCCGCGTTCGGCAAACCTGCGAGCCTCGCTCGCCCTGCAAAGTGTATGGCTGCAGTTATGAAGACTCCGCTCTGGTTCCCGCAAAGCTTTTTCTCCCGCACGCTCTGGCTGGTGCTCATCGTCGTGCTGTTTTCCAAGGCGCTGACGCTGGTTTATCTGCTGATGAACGAAGACGTGCTGGTCGACAGGCAATACAGCCACGGTGTTGCTCTGACCCTGCGCGCGTACTGGGCCGCCGGTGAAAACGATCGCGAGGCGATTGCCGAGGCGGCGGGCCTGATTCGGGTAGTGGGCGGTGGCGTGCCGGAAGGCGAGCAGCACTGGCCTTACAGTGAGATCTATCAGCGACAGATGCAGGCCGAGCTGGGTGCCGATACGGAAGTGCGTCTGCGCGTACACGCGCCGCCCGCGCTGTGGGTGCGAGCGCCGAGCCTGGGTGACGGCTGGCTGAAAGTGCCGCTGTATCCGCACCCGTTGCGCGGTCAGAAAATCTGGAACGTGCTGGGCTGGTTCCTGGCCATCGGATTGCTCTCCACGGCATCAGCCTGGATTTTCGTACGCCAGTTGAATCAGCCGCTCAAGCGTCTGGTGTTTGCGGCGCGCCAGTTGGGGCAGGGGCGCAGCGTACGGCTGCCGGTGAGTGACACGCCGAGCGAGATGACCGAAGTCTACCGGGCCTTCAATCAGATGGCCGAAGACGTCGAGCAGGCCGGGCAGGAACGCGAGTTGATGCTGGCCGGTGTTTCCCACGACTTGCGCACGCCGCTGACGCGCCTGCGCCTGTCTCTGGAGCTGATGAACGACAATGAGTTCTCCGAAGGCATGGTGCGCGATATCGAGGACATGGACGCCATTCTCGATCAGTTCCTGGCCTTCATCCGCGATGGGCGCGACGAAGAGATCGAAGAGGTCGATCTGGGGCATCTGGTACGCGATGTGGTTGCACCTTTCAATGACGATGAAGACAGCATCCGTCTGTGCCTGGAGCCCATTCCGCCCTTCCCGTTACGCCGCGTGTCGATGAAGCGCCTGCTGACCAACCTGATTGGCAATGCCAAGCACCATGCCGGTAACGGTATCGAAGTCGCCGCCTACGTATCCGGCGACCGAAACGCGCCCTACGTGGTGTTGAGCGTGCTGGACCGGGGGGCGGGCATCGATCCGTCCGAGCTGGACACCATCTTCAACCCGTTCATTCGCGGTGATCGCGCACGCAGTGGCAAGGGCACCGGCCTCGGCCTGGCCATCGTCAAGCGTATCGCAGCCATGCACGGCGGCAACGTCGAGTTGAGAAATCGTTCGGGAGGCGGACTGGAAGCACGCGTAAGGCTGCCGCTGGGGCTGATGCTGCCGAGGGATGCAATTTAAGAAGAGGGCAAAGCGAGAGGGTAAATATAAAGCGCCGTACAAGGTCACGGGAGGCGTGCGAAAGGTTGACGCATTCTCGTGGACCTGCACGGCGGCTTGCCTGACCCGGCCCTTGGCGGAGGTACTCCCTGTACCCCTAGGTCACGCCGATCATATGATCAACGCGTCCCGGCCCCCTGGTCATGTGCGTACCTTCCTCAGGCCGCACAAAGCCGAAAGGTGTCGACTCCTGGAGCCGACACCTTTCTTCTGGATCAATACCAGTTCGGGTCTTTGCGCAGCTCTTCATTCAAGAGCTTTTGCATACCCTCGTCAGGCTTACCCAGGTAACGGTAAGTCGCGTGACGTGTTGGCGATTTGTCTGCAGGAAGACCGGCAGGCACCTCAACCAACATGGCGTAAGCATCTTCCTTGTCGAGGCTGAAAGCCACGATCAGGCGCTTGCTTTTGCACGTATCGGCCGTTTCGCAAAGCGGTCCAACCAGATAGTTGTCACCGTCTTCAGTGGCCGCTGTCATCTGCTGCCCGGAAGCACCGGACAGGTTGATCACCCAATCCGGCAAACGCTCTTCCTTCTTGACGACCTTCGCCCAGGTGGTGCGGTACTCGGGTGCGGAGCTCAGAAGCTCATTGACCCGAGACTGTCCATCATTGGCTGCCATGACCATGGCACTACCGCCCATCAACAGGGCGGCGGCCAGTGTGCGAAATGACGTGTGCATTATCAGCCTCGACCGCGACGACCGAAGAAGAACGACACAACGAACATCACCAGGAAGACGACGAACAGGATCTTGGCGATACCGGTAGCCGTGCCCGCGATACCACCGAAGCCCAGTACTGCAGCGACGATAGCGATGATCAGAAACGTGATTGCCCAACTCAACATGGTGATACTCCTTTTGATGCCGTTTTAATAAGGGTGCTGCTTTTTTTTAAGGTCGGGTCAGAAAACCCATTTTTGCTGTGGAGCGACTTCATCTACAGAAACCAGGCCGTCGACATTGCGCAGGCTTGAGGACATGTCCTTGACTGCTGGTGCACTAACACCGCGATAGGAGATGCTGCTGGTCTGGATGAATTGCTGTTTCGGTTGAGCTGCCTCGCTGGCTTGATTCCAACGCTGGAACTGCTGAATGGCGATCAGAGTGACGAGCAAGGCAAGGAGCAGAAAAAGACCTTGCTGGATATGCAGGGGAGAGATACGCAATTGTGCAATACGCTGGCTGTTCATCTGCAAAATCCCCTGGCCTGAGTGGGCATTCAATCTGATGGGTCGTTGTGTACCGACCTTTGTTGAATGGGTTATTGCAGACTGCATGCCAGTTTTTGAACGATATAAATCTCTTTAAAATCAATAAGTTAATAAGTAACGCAAGAGCGTCCTACCAGCAACCTGCACGATTACCCCTTTGTAATCGTGCGTTCTGCACGAAGCGCTCAGCGCGATGGCGCTGAACCCTCAGCCTGCGCTGCGCGCCATGACCTTCAGCGCGTCGCCGTTGACGCCTTTGACACCACGAATATTTTTCGCGATTTCCACCGCCAGTTCTTTCTCGGCGAAGTTGGCGACCACGCCATTCAGGCTGACAACACCGGCCTTGGTGTCCACTTTGATGTTCAGCCCATCCAGCGTTCGGCTATAGATCAGGCTTGCCTTGACCTTGCTGGTGATCCAGGCATCGCTCATTTCCTCGGTCGGGGTCAGAGATTGTGGCTGGGCCTTGGCGGCAATCGAATCGGCCGCGCTGAGGCTGATCAGGTTGTTGACGCTGACCACGCCATCGGTGTTGCTGGCCAGGCTACCGGCCAGTTCCTTCGCTTCGGGGCTTTGCGCTCGGCCCTTGAGGGTGATGACGCCGTCCTTGCTGTCGACTTCGATATTCAGCGCTTCGGTCACGCTGCTCCACAGCAGCTTGGATTTCACCGTCGCGACCAGCGTCGCATCTTCGAACCGCTGAGCCATGTTGGTTCGGGTTCCAGGCTCGCTGGCGACAGAAGGGTCCACCTCCAGCTGATTGTCGACCTTTTCGATGCCTTTGGTATCCAGCGCGATGCGCTCGGCCAGTTCGCGGTCCACCTCGTTTTCAACCTTGCCCTTGAGCGTCGCAGTGCCTTGTTCGACACCCACATCGATCTTGAACGGGCTCAGATGCTTGTTCAGCGCGAAAGCTGTCCAGATCGAACCTTCCTGACGCGCCTCGGTGAGCTGAGTAGGCAGGTCAGGCTGGGCGAGTACCGGGCCGCTGCCCAGCAGCGCAGCGGCGGCCGTGATCAGAGCAATCTTTTTCAGTGAAAACATAGAAGCGTTCCTTTTGCGGTGAGATTTCGTCTCCGAATAGACGGTTTTAACGGCATAAACGCGGATTAATCAGGCTGTTCGCCATTAGCTGATCAGAAAGCTACCATGCATGCCGAAGAATCAATCAGAATTGACCATGCAACTTGCCCGATGATTCCGAGACTAACTGAGACAATTCATTAAGGAGCGTAGGAAAAATGGAAGCAGCCACTGAGAATCAGGGCCGTATTCTGCTTGTGGACGACGAGTCCGCCATCCTCCGCACTTTCCGGTACTGTCTGGAAGACGAAGGCTACAGTGTCGCCACTGCCAACAGCGCAGCCCAGGCCGACACGCTCATGCAGCGTCAAGTATTCGATCTGTGCTTTCTCGATTTGCGTCTGGGCGAAGACAACGGCCTGGACGTGCTGGCGCAGATGCGGATTCAGGCGCCGTGGATGCGTGTGGTGATCGTGACTGCCCATTCGGCGGTGGATACGGCTGTGGATGCCATTCAGGCTGGCGCAGCCGACTATCTGGTCAAGCCGTGCAGTCCTGACCAGTTGCGTCTTGCAACGGCCAAGCAGCTTGAAGTCAGGCAACTGTCCGCACGTCTCGAAGCACTGGAAGGCGAGGTTCGCAAGCCCAAGGATGGTCTGGATTCCCACAGCCCTTCGATGATGGCCATTCTGGAAACGGCCCGTCAGGTGGCGGTCACCGATGCCAACATCCTGATTCTGGGCGAGTCGGGTACCGGTAAGGGCGAGCTGGCCAGGGCGATTCATGGCTGGAGCAAGCGGGCCAAGAAGTCCTGCGTCACGATCAACTGCCCGTCGCTGACCGCAGAACTGATGGAAAGCGAGCTGTTCGGCCACAGCCGCGGTGCCTTTACCGGTGCCAGCGAAAGCACGCTGGGTCGCGTCAATCAGGCCGATGGCGGCACCCTGTTCCTCGACGAAATCGGTGACTTCCCGCTGACGCTGCAGCCCAAGCTGCTGCGCTTCATTCAGGACAAGGAATACGAGCGCGTCGGCGACCCGGTGACTCGACGTGCCGACGTGCGCATCCTGGCCGCCACCAACCTCAACCTTGAGGACATGGTGCGCAGCGGACGTTTCCGTGAGGATCTGCTGTACCGCCTGAACGTGATCACCCTGAATCTGCCCGCCCTGCGTGAGCGCAGCGAAGACATTCTGACCCTGGCGGATCGCTTTCTGGCGCGCTTCGTCAAGGAGTACGCTCGTCCGGCTCGCGGCTTCAGCGAGGAGGCCCGCGCGGCGCTGCTCAATTACCGCTGGCCGGGCAACATTCGTGAGCTGCGCAACGTGATCGAGCGTGCCAGCATCATCTGTCCACAGGAGCGCGTAGAGGTCAGTCATCTGGGCATGGCTGAGCAACCGACCAACAACGCACCGCGGGTGGGGGCAGCCTTGAGTCTGGACGAGCTTGAAAAGGCACACATCGGGGCCGTACTGGCAACCAGTGAAACCCTTGATCAGGCCGCCAAGACGCTGGGTATCGATGCTTCGACGCTTTACCGCAAACGAAAACAGTACAACCTATGAAATACCTCAAATGAAGCTGGCCATGAAGTTGCGCACCCGCCTCTTTCTGAGTATTTCGGCGCTTATCACGGTCGCTTTGCTCGGGCTGCTGCTGGGGCTCGTCAGTGTCATGCAGATGGCCCGGACTCAGGAATCACTGATTCAGCATAACTTCGCCATCCTCGATCTGGGCTTGAAGCTGCGCCAGAACATGGGCGATCAGTTGGTGTTGATGACCGGTTCCAGTCGCAATGAGCCTGAGCTGCAAAGAATGCAGAAGCAGTTTGAAGAGCTGCTGGAGGAAGGATCGGCGCAGGACACCCAGCAAAATGTGCGCAACGGTTTTGAAAAGACCCGAGGCGATTATCAGCGATTCATCGCCACCTGGCAGCAATACGGCAATGATCCGCGAGGCATACGCGGCAACTCGCAATTGAGCGAAAGTTTCGACACGCTGCGTAACGGTCTGATGGATGTGCATCGCAAGGCGTTGGAGAACATCAGCAACGCCGAGATCAATTCCAGGGATCGAGCATTGTGGATCGCCGGCTTGCTGGGCCTGGTCGGGCTGGCGGTGCTGTGCATCGGCTTTGTCACCGCGCACGGCATCGCCCGCCGTTTCGGTGCGCCGATCGAGGCGCTGGCCAAGGCCGCCGATCGCATTGGCGAGGGTGATTACGAGGTCACGCTGCCCATTTCCTCGGCTGCCGAAATGAACCTGCTGACCCGGCGCTTCGGCATCATGGCCGAAGCCCTGCGTCAGCATCAGGCGACCAACGTCGATGAGCTTCTGGCGGGCCAGCAGCGCCTGCAGGCGGTCCTCGACAGTATTGACGATGGCCTGCTGATGATCGATCGGCAAGGCCACCTGGAGCACCTCAACCCTGTTGCGCAGCGTCAGCTCGGATGGGACGAGAGTCGCCTCGGGCACAGTCTCGGTGAGGCGTTGGGCCGTCCCGAGCTGGATGAGCAATTGCATCTGGTGCTGCGGGGCGGAACGCTGGAGCGCGCGCCGGAAGACCTGGCCATCGAAATCGACGGCGAGTCGCGACTGCTGACCTACAGCATGACACCGGTCAGCCACACCAAGGGCCACATCCTGGGTGCGGTGATGGTGCTGCACGACGTGACCGAGCAGCGTGCTTTCGAGCGGGTACGCAGCGAGTTCGTCCTGCGCGCCTCGCATGAGTTGCGCACCCCGGTCACGGGCATGCACATGGCGTTCGGCCTTCTTCAGGAGCGTTTGCATTTCGCTCCCGAGTCCCGCGAGGCCGACCTGCTCAATACGGTCACCGAAGAAATGCAGCGCCTGATGCAGCTCATCAACGACCTGCTGAATTTCTCGCGTTACCAGAACGGTCTGCAGAAGCTCAAACTCGCGCCGTGCTCCATCGAAACGTTGCTGCAGGAAGCCAAGGCGCGCTTCGAGGATCAGGCCCAGGAGCAGGATATTGTGCTGATGCTGGATATGCAGGAGCCGATGCCGCGCCTGCATGCCGATCAGTCTCAGCTGGAGCGGGTACTGGACAATCTGCTGGACAACGCGTTGCGGCACACGCCGCCGAACGGCCTGATTCGCTTGCAGGCCAGGCGCCACGGCGAGCGGGCGATCATCAGTGTCGAAGACAACGGCGAGGGCATTGCCTATGGGCAGCAGGGGCGGATCTTCGAGCCCTTCGTCCAGGTCGGCCGCAAGAAAGGCGGTGCCGGGCTCGGGCTGGCGCTGTGCAAGGAGATTGTCCAGCTGCACGGCGGACGCATGGGCGTTTATTCACGGCCGGGGCAGGGCACGCAGTTCTATATGGCGTTACCGCTCTGAGGGCTTGAGCACCAGGCCCTCATCGGTTGACTGAGTATCAGCCTTCATACGTTTCAATTCGAGTGATTGAGCACCTCCAGGATGGCCGCGCTCTGTGCGTCCGGCTCGCCGTCGAAGCGTGCCGGGCGATAGTGCATCTGGAAGGCGGCCAGTACCTGACGTGTCGCGACATCCAGCTCACCGGTCTGCGGGGTGCTGTAGCCCAGGCGCGCCAACTGCTGCTGGAACCAGGTGATGCTCGGCAGGTTAGTTGCCAGCAGTGCCTGACGCTGGGCAACCTGGCGTTCATCCGGCCAGTTCCCCAGACCTTCGGCAGCGAGGCGTTTCCACGGGAACAATGGCCCCGGGTCCTGCTTGCGCAATGGGGCGATGTCGCTATGACCGATGATGTGTTTGGGGTCGATCCTGTTGCGTTTGACGATGTCCTTGAGCAGGACAATGATCGACTGGGTCTGCGCTTCGGTATACGGATACCACAGGCGCCCTGTCGGCGTTTCCTTGAAACCCGGATTGACGATCTCGATGCCGATCGAGCTGGAGTTGAGCCAGGTGCGGCCTTCCCACTCGCTTTCGCCGGCATGCCAGGCACGCGCGTTTTCATCGACCAGCTTGTAGATGGTGGCTTTGCTGTCGTCACCGATCAGGTAGTGGGCGCTGACCTCGCCATGCGTCAGTAATTGCAGCGAGTGTTCCAGCGACGTCGAGGTGTAATGCATCACCACGTACTGAGCACGGCCATCGAAATTTACCGAAGGATGGCTGGTGTCCAGCCTTGGGCCGCTGGCACAGGCAGTGAGGAGGAGCATGAGAAAGGCGGATAAATACAGCTTCATGAGGTCGGCAGCATCGGCAGGAAATGAAACATCATAACAAAATGTATACAAATAGCATGGGGCACCAGCCATTTGTTCAGGTCAAAATGTTTCAGTCAGCCCTGTTCGATGCGGTTGCGACCGTTCTCCTTGGCCTTGTAAAGCGCCTGGTCGGCACGTTTGATGGCGGTGTCGCTCCGCTCTGACGGACGAAAGGCCGTCATGCCGATGGATACAGTGATGGTGACTCGTTCGCCCTTGAAGTGGAAAGGGCATGACTCGACGGCGGCGCGCAGTTCATCGAGCAGTTTCAGCCCGGTGGCAGGAGGTGTCGCAGGCAGCAGCATGACAAATTCTTCGCCGCCAAACCGTGCCATGAAGTCATCGGCGCGCAGGCGTTTGCTGAGGACATTGGCGACGATCTTCAATACCTTGTCGCCAGCCAGGTGCCCGTAGCCATCGTTGATGCGTTTGAAATGGTCCAGGTCCAGAATGCACACCAGCAGGCTGTTTTTTTCTTCGTGCCAGCGGGCCATCTCCCGTTCAAGGCGCTCGCCCCAGGCGGCACGATTGGGCAGTCCGGTAAGCGGGTCGATCAGGGCCTTTTGACGCTGTTCCTCCAGGTGAGTCCTGAAACCCAGGGCCTCCTGCTCCATGCTCGCGACGCGGGCCGCCAGACCTTGCAGGCGCGAGGCCACTTCGCGCTCGCGGGCATCGCGCTTGAGCTGGTAGTGATCCATGGTGCCGAGCAGGGCCTCAAGCCGATTGTCGAGCACCCGCTTGAGGCTGGGCAGATCGGAGGCGTCCTGAACACTGCTTTGCAGGCCGCCCACCTGTTCGCGCAACTGTTCGTTCAGGTCGCGCGCGGTGGACTGGTCCTCGGCGTGATCTTCACTGGCGGCCTGCAGGTGGCTCTGAAACGATTCGAGCCGTTCATTGAGCTGCTTGAGGTAAGTGCCGAACTCCTGTTGGCCGCCGTTGTTGATCGCCAGCATCAACACTGCCAGATCGTCGAGGATCGGCAGCAATTCGTACCAGTTAAGCCCATGTTTCAAGCGTAACTGCATGTCCTCGACCTGGGGGCGAAAGTGCTCTGACAGGGTCAGGTCGTCCAGCAGGCCCAGCAGGGTCTGTTCAATGTGTGCCGCCACCGAGCTATAGCTGGGCTCTGGTGAGGAGGGTAGCGCGTAACCTTCTTCGCCTTCTGCCGACTCGGGCTGCTGCTCGGCCTCTGCGTCGGGTTCTTCAACTGGCACGTCGATTGGCGCGGGTCGCTGCTGGTAGGGCACTGATGGGACAGGCGCCAGGAGATCCGCGAAATCGATGGGTTCGACAGTGATCGGTGCAGGTTCGGCGACGGCCTCTGTTGGTGCTGGAGCAATGTCCGCAGCGGTGGTCGATGGCGCAGGTTCTTCAGGCGTCGCAACGGCGGGTATCACTGCGGCAGGCGCATCGGTTTCCGGGGCCGGCGTTGGCGGCGTGCTGTCTGCGGCAACGGCGGCTGCGGCAGTGGAATCAACGGCCTCGGCTTCGACAGGAGACGCGTCTGGCGGGGCGTAAGTATTCGCTGCTTGCGGCGCGACGTCGGGTTCATGCGATTCCGGCGCCGAGGAGGCGGCGTCTTCGGGATGAGCCGCCTCAGGATGAGGCTCGTGGCCGTGACCCTCGCGCGAACCGAACAGGCGTTGCAGCAGCCCCTGACGGGGACCTTCTTCAGGTTTTTCAATCTGGGTCAGGGCCTGGCCCTGCAAATTGCTCAGCTCGCCAAGCAGCAGGGGCAGCTCACGGGCCTGGGAGGCGCGCTCTTCAAGCTCCTTGGCAAAGCGCTTGAGCGGCTTGCGTACGTCGCGTGGCAGCGGCAGTGACTGCAGCTGTGCAACCAGTGCGGTCAGCGCCGAGCTGATTTGCGCGGCCCTGACTTCACGGCGTTGTTCAGAGTCCAGTACGGCTTTTTCGAGGCGCGGGATCAGGGCTGCCAGGCCCGCGTCCATATCGTCCTTGCGGACGATTTCGCGCATTTCCTTCATGCATTCATCGACGGCGCGGTCAGAGCCTTCTGCCGCCAGACTGCTGCGCACCAGACCGCGTCGCAACAAATCGAGCCGCGCATCCCAGCGCTTTTCGAGCGTGTCCTGTTGCTCGATCCCTTTGAGGTATTTCTCTTTCCAACGCTCCGCGTCGTCGCTCATGCAAGGCTTCCACCAGAGGGCACAGGCAGTGAGTCCCCACGCAATGAGTCTGGCAGGCGAATCTCGACAGCGACAGGCAGGTGATCGGAAATGGGTTGCGCCAGTACCTGCACGCGCTCGAGCGTCAGGGTCGGGCTGAGCAAAATGTGATCGAGGCAGCGTTGTGGCCGCCAGCTCGGAAAGGTCGCTTCTATCTGCGGCGCCAAAAGGCCCAGATCCCTTAGCGGCGAGTGTTCCAGCAGGTCATTGGCGTGGGTGTTCATGTCGCCCATCAGCACCTGATGGCGATAACCGCCGATCAGTTCGCGAATGTACGCCAGCTGCCGGGTTCGGGTTCGGGTCCCCAGCGCCAGGTGCATCATGACCACGACCAGGGCATCCTCGCCTTCACCGAAACGCACGAGAATCGCCCCGCGCCCGGCCGGGCCTGGCAGCGGGTGATCCTCGATCTTGGTCGGGCGCAGACGGCTCAATACACCGTTGCTGTGCTGCGCCAGGCGCCCGAGATTGCGATTGAGTTGTTGATACCAGTACGGAAAGCCACCCAACTGGGCGAGATGCTCGACCTGATTGACGAAGCCGGAGCGCATGCTGCCACCGTCGACTTCCTGAAGTGCCACCAGATCGAAATCGTTGATCAGGTCGCCGATCTTCTGCAGGTTGCCAGCCCTGCCGCCATGCGGCAGCAAGTGCTGCCAGCTGCGCGTCAGGTAATGATGGTAGCGCTGGGTACTGATACCCACCTGGATATTGAAACTGAGCAAACGCAGCCTGCCGTCTTGCGGCAGGCCGTTTTGCAGCAGATGATGTTCGTTGACCTGCGGATCATGCAGGCCAACGATACGGGTACTGCCTTTGCCCCAGCGGCGCATGATGTGCGCTTACTTGGCGGCTGCGGCAGCCGCTCGCTCTTTGGCAATCAACTGGTCGGCAACTTCCAGGGTCTTTTCCGGACCACCGGCAGAACCCAGGTCAAAGCGGTACTTGCCATTGACGATCATGGTCGGAACGCCGGTCACTTCGTACTTCTTGGCCAGTTCCTTGTACTGGGCGATCTTGCCCTTGACTGCGAAAGAGTCGAACGTCTTCAGGAAGTCTTCCTTGTTCACGCCCTGTGTGGCGACGAAATCAGCCATGTCATTCTTGTCGGTCAGACGCTTGCCGCCTTTCTGGATGGCTTCGAATACGGCTGCGTGAACCTTGTGTTCGACGCCCATGGTGTCCAGGGTGATGAACAGCTGGCCGTGAGCGTCCCAAGGGCCGCCGAACATGGCAGGGATGCGTACGAACTTCACGTCGGACGGCAGTTTTTCAACCCACGGATTGATGGTTGGCTCGAATGCGTAGCAATGCGGGCAGCCATACCAGAACAGCTCGACGACTTCGATCTTGCCTGGCTCGGCAACAGGCACAGCGCTTGCCAGCTCGACGTATTGCTTGCCGGCCTCGATGGGCGTGGCGGCCTGGGCGGACATACCGAACAGACTGGCGGCAACCAGAGCGGCGCTGATGATCAGATTACGCATGCTTTACTCCTGAGCAGATTGAATCGCCTTCAAGCGACGGTGTTTCGACCGGACGCGAAAGCCTGAGTTCGTTAGTGTAACGCTGAGGTTGTAAAAATGGGCGACCGAGGACGGCCTTTTTGCATAAGCAGTGAAGCAGGTCATGTCTGAATGTTCCAGCACGTCCGTCAGGGCGGGCTGATACGGTGTGAGTGTGGGCCGGGGGACAGGTGTGTCATTATATGCGCACGCATCCAAACGAAACCGACACCTCCTGCCGCACCCCTTGCAGGCAGGTCTTCACCGGAAATCACATGCAACTCAAAAACCCCATCCTCGGTCTGTGCCAACAGGCCACGTTCATGCTCAGCGCCGCCAAGGTCGACCAATGCCCCGACGACGAAGGTTTTGAGGTCGCATTTGCCGGTCGCTCCAACGCGGGCAAATCGAGCGCGCTGAACACCCTGACCCACGCCAGCCTGGCGCGTACATCGAAGACCCCGGGGCGTACCCAGTTGCTGAACTTTTTCGGTCTGGACGAAGATCGGCGTCTGGTCGACCTGCCCGGTTATGGCTACGCCAAGGTGCCCATCCCGCTCAAACTGCACTGGCAGCGTCACCTGGAAGCCTATCTGGGCAGCCGCGAAAGCCTGAAGGGGCTGATCCTGATGATGGATATCCGTCATCCAATGACCGACTTCGACGTGTTGATGCTGGACTGGGCCATCGCCAGCAACATGCCGATGCACATTCTGTTGACCAAGGCCGACAAGCTGACCTACGGCGCGGCCAAGAACACGCTGCTCAAGGTTCAGGCCGAGATTCGCAAAGGCTGGGGCGATGCAGTGAGCATCCAGTTGTTCTCGGCCCCCAAGCGCATGGGGCTGGAAGAGGCCTACACCGTGCTGGCCGACTGGATGGAACTGGAAGACAAGGCACCTGCGGAGTAAATCGCAGGCAAAAAAGACCCCGGACTTCGCATGGGGAGGGGGAAGTTCCGGGGCTTAAGGTCCAGACCTTAGGGTGGGATCTGGATAACTGCCAACACTTAACACAACTAGGAGCACGATCGATTTTTCAACCAATCGACACGTCTGACTCCTGTCCAAACGGTTAAGTTCCAGCAGTGAAGAAAAGTTCACATTTCCTACAATATTTGACGAACCTGCGTACAGGTTCGCCATTTCAGGCTCAGTGAGCCTCGTCCCAATTGTTGCCAACCCCCACTTCTACCAGCAACGGCACGGCCAATTCTGCTGCGCCGCTCATGTGCGGACGGATCTGTTCACTGATCTGATCGACCAGGTCCTCGCGCACTTCAAGCACCAGTTCATCGTGTACCTGCAGGATTACCCGTGCATCCAGGCCGGACTCGTCCAGCCAGCCGTTCACCGCCACCATGGCTTTCTTGATGATATCCGCAGCGGTGCCCTGCATCGGCGCGTTGATCGCCATGCGTTCCGCGCCTTTGCGCAGGGACTGGTTCTTGGCGTTGATGTCCGGCAGGTACAGGCGACGACCGAAGATGGTCTCGACGAAACCTTGCTCGGCAGCCTGGGCGCGGGTGCGTTCCATGTAGTTCAGCACGCCGGGGTAGCGGGCGAAGTAGCGGTCGACGTACGCCTGTGACTGCTTGCGGTCCACGCCAATCTGCTTGGCCAGGCCGAACGCGCTCATGCCGTAGATCAGGCCGAAGTTGATCGCCTTGGCGCTGCGACGCATGTCAGTGGTGACGTTTTCCAGCTCGACGCCGAAGACTTCCGCCGCCGTGGCGCGGTGAACGTCCAGGTCATTGCGGAATGCATGCAGCAAGCCTTCGTCCTGGGCCAGATGCGCCATGATGCGCAGTTCGATCTGCGAATAGTCGGCGGCCAGCAGCTTGTAGCCCTTCGGCGCCACGAAGGCCTGACGGATGCGCCGGCCTTCAGCGGTACGAATCGGGATGTTCTGCAGGTTCGGATCGCTGGAGGACAAGCGCCCGGTAACGGCCACCGCCTGATGATAGGAGGTGTGAATACGTCCGGTGCGCGGGTTGATCTGCTCCGGCAGGCGGTCGGTGTAGGTGCTCTTGAGCTTGCTCATCGAGCGGTACTGCATCAGCACCTTGGGCAGCGGGAAATCCTGCTCCGCGAGTTCGGCAAGCACGGCTTCGGCAGTCGATGCCTGGCCGGTGGCGGTCTTGCTGAGAATCGGCATGCCGAGTTTTTCGTAGAGAATCACGCCCAGCTGCTTGGGCGAGCCGAGGTTGAACTCTTCGCCGGCAATGGCGAAGGCTTCGCGCTCCAGCGCGGTCATCTTGTCGCCCAGTTCGACACTCTGGATGCCCAGCAGGTTGGCATCGACCAGCGCGCCCTGGCGCTCGATACGCGCCAGGACAGGCACCAGCGGCATCTCGATATCGTTCAATACCGGCTGCAGGGTCGGAATCGCGGCCAGCCGCGCGTCGAAGACTTCATGCAGGCGCAGGGTCAGGTCCGCTTCTTCGGCGGCGTAATTGCCAGCCTGTTCCAGGGCAATCTGGTCAAAGCTCAGCTGTTTGGCGCCTTTGCCGGCAATCTCCTGGAAATTGATCGGCGTGTGCGTCAGGTACTTGGCCACCAGGCTGTCGCGGTCGTGGCGGGTGGCGGTGGAGTCCAGTACGTAGGACTCCAGAATGGTGTCGAAGCGCACGCCTTGCAGGTCGATGCCTTGAGTCTGATCGCCGTCGATCGCGCAATTGGCAAGCAGGTTGATGGCGAACTTGGCGTGCTGGCCGACCTTGATTTTGTCCGGGTCTTCCAGCAGCGGCTTGAGCGCTTTGAGCACCGTGTCGCGGTCCAGTTGCTGCGGCACGCCCATGTAGGAGTGGGTCAGCGGAATGTAAGCGGCTTCGTGGGTCTGAATGGCGAAGGACAGGCCGACCAGTTGCGCACGCTGGGCATCAGTGCCGTTGCTCTGGGTGACGAAGGCAAACAGCGGCGCGGCCTGCAGCTTCTTCAGCCAGGCATCGAACTGGCCCTGTTGAAGAATGACTTCATAAGCGGCTTCCCTGGCTTCGGCGGTCGGCTCTTCGACGGTCAGCTCCTGGCCGGCGCGCTTGGCGTCGCGTTGCAGGTCTTCGATCCAGCTCTTGAATTCCAGCTCGGCGTACAGCTCCATCAATGTGTCACGGTCAGGCTCGCCGCAATGCAATTGATCCAGCTCGATGTCCAGCGGGACGTCGATCTTGATGGTCGCCAGTTCGTAAGACAAAAAGGCCATCTCACGATGTTCTTCGAGTTTGGCGGCCAGGGTCTTGGCGCCACGGATCGGCAGGGAAGCGACCTTGTCGAGGTTCTCGTAAAGCTCCTTGATGCCACCGCCGATGCCGACCAGCAGACCGACCGCGGTTTTCTCGCCAACGCCGGGCACGCCGGGAATGTTGTCGACCTTGTCGCCCATCAGCGCCAGGTAATCGATGATGTGCTCCGGACCGACGCCGAATTTCTCTTTCACGCCCGCCACATCCAGCACGCTGCCGGTCATGGTGTTGACCAGAGTAATGTGGCCGTCGACCAGTTGCGCCATGTCCTTGTCGCCGGTGGAGATCACCACTGGACGATCGGCCGCCGCGCTGCTGCGTGCCAGCGTGCCGATCACGTCATCGGCTTCGACGCCTTCGACGCACAGAAACGGGTAGCCCATGCCTTTGACGCAGGCATGCAGCAGATCGACCTGCACGCGCAGATCGTCCGGCATGCTCGGCCGGTTGGCTTTGTAGTCGTTGTACAGCGCATCACGGAACGTCCCGCCCTTGGCGTCGAACACCACGGCGAGCGGGCTGTCCGGGTACTGGCGCCGCAGGCTTTTGAGCATGTTGAGCACGCCCTTGACGGCACCGGTCGGCAATCCTTTGGAGGTGGCCAGTGGTGGCAGTGCGTGGAAGGCGCGGTAGAGGTAGGAGGAACCGTCTACCAGGACGAGTGGCGCTTGGGTCATGAGCAGAATCAACCTTTTCGGCGGGGTCGGCGCTAGAATGCGCGGACCATTGACGACAAAGGGACAAGGTTATCATGTGCAAGGTAAATCGACTGATATTGACCGGCCTGTTGGCATTTTGCCCTTTGCTCGCTGTTGCAGCAGAAGATCCACCTTCAGCGGCGCCGGACGTTACTATTCGCACTGACGGTGACAGAACCATTCAGGAATACCGCCAGAATGGCTTTCTGTATGCGGTTAAAATCACCCCGAAACACGGCAAACCCTATTTTCTGGTGCGCGCCGATGGTACAAGCCCCAATTTCATTCGTTCGGACCAACCGGACATGCTGATCCCGCAGTGGGAAATATTCAGCTGGTAGCACCCTACATTCACTTCAATCGTTGGCAGTCCTGATATGTCCGTTTTTACCCCACTGGCTCGGCCCGAGCTGGAAACATTTCTCGCCCCTTACGGGCTCGGCCGTCTGCTTGACTATCAGGGCATCGCTGCCGGTAGTGAAAACACCAATTACTTCATCAGTCTGGAGCAGGGCGAGTTCGTGCTGACTTTGGTCGAGCGCGGTCCGGTTCAGGAGATGCCGTTCTTCATCGAACTGCTCGACGTGCTGCATGAAGCCGATCTGCCGGTGCCTTATGCGCTGCGCACCACCGACGGTCAGGCGCTGCGCGAGCTGGCAGACAAACCGGCGCTTTTGCAGCCGCGTCTGCCGGGCAAGCACATCAGTGAGCCGAACACTCAGCACTGCGTACAGATTGGCGAGTTGCTGGCCAACCTGCATCTGGCGACCCGCGGGCAGATCGTCGAGCGCAAGACTGATCGCGGTCTGGACTGGATGCTGAGCGAGGGGCGCAATTTTCTGTCGCACCTGGGCGAGACTCAGCGAGCGCTGCTTGAAAAGAGCCTGCAGGAGATCGAGGCGTGCAAACCGCAGATCATGGCGCTGCCGCGCGCCAATCTGCATGCCGATCTGTTCCGCGACAACGTACTGTTCGAAGGGACGCACCTGACCGGGTTGATCGATTTCTACAATGCCTGCTCGGGTCCGATGTTGTACGACCTGGCGATTACCCTCAACGACTGGTGTTCCCGCGAAAACGGTCAGCTCGATGCTGTCCGCGCGCGCGCCTTGCTGGGGGCCTATGCAGGCTTGCGACCGTTCACGGCTGCGGAGTCGAAGCTCTGGGCGACCATGTTGCGTATCGCTTGTGTGCGTTTCTGGCTGTCACGTTTGATCGCCGCCGAAACCTTTGCCGGTCAGGATGTGCTGATTCATGATCCTGCGGAGTTCGAGCGCCGCCTGGCCGAGCGCCAGGAAGCGCATATTGCGTTGCCGTTTGCGCTCTGAGACCAGACCTGTCTTCGCGAGTCTGAACTAGTCGGACGGTTGACTCTCTTTCCCATGCTCCGCGTGGGAATGCAGTTGGTGACGCTCTGCGTCGCAAGAGGACGCGGAGCGTCCAGACCGGCATGCCCACGCGGAGCATGGGCACGATAGTGTTATCCCTGACGACTATCGTTCCTCACGCTCCAGCGTGGGAATGCAGTTCGTGACGCTCCGCGTCACACAGCAGTGCTGCGATGTGGGCGGTGGCAGTCAGAGACTGCTCAGGCAACCTGCCAAATCATCAGCCAGCTTCTGCAAGACTTGCTCGTAACCCTGCGCGGTGGCCGGGGTGTAGCCGCCCAGTGCATCCAGTTCGGCCAGTTTGACCGGCAGGCCGGCGCTCAGGGTTTCGGCCAGGCGCGGGCGCAGGGGTGGTTCGCTGAATACGCAGGTCTTGCCTGCAGCTTTCAGGCGTTCGCGCATGGCGGCGACGTGCTGGGCGCCGGGCTGGATCTCGGCGGCGATGGCGAATACCCCGGCATGCTTGAGCCCATAGGCCTCTTCGAAATAATCGAAGGCTTCGTGGAATACGAAGTAAGGCTTGCCTGCCACTGTGCTGACACGCTGCTTGATACGGGCGTCCAGCGTATCCAGACGTTTGCTGAACGCCTCGGCGTTGCTGGCGTAGCGGGCTGCGTTGGCGGGGTCGGCAGCGCTCAGGTCAGTGGCCATTTTTGCGGCGATCACCCGCGCGTTGACGGTCGACAGCCACAGGTGCGAATCGAGACTGCCGGGGCGGTGGTCGTGGTCATGTTCGTCTGCGTCGTTGTCGTGATCATGCTCGTGGTCATCATGCGAGGCGTTGTCTTCGCCAAAGTGCCACAAGTGCATGCCCGGCAGTGTCTGTACGGCAACCGCAGGCAGTTTGCGGCCCTGAATGACGCGCGGCAGGAAGGTTTCCATGTCCGGGCCGATCCAGTAGAGCAACTCGACTTCCTGTACACGCCGTACGTCGGACGGGCGCAGCGCGTAGTTATGCGGTGAGGCACCCGGCGGCAGAAGCACTTCCGGTGTACCGACGCCATCCTGTACAGCCGCCGCAATCAGCTGCAGAGGCTTGATGCTGGTCAGCACCCGGACCTCGGCCTGAGCAGGGGAGATGATCAGCAGGCTGACCCAGAAAACAGCAGCAAGATTTAAAAGACGGCGCACTCGAATCACTCATATCAGCCAGGAACGGGTAACATAATAACGTCTCTAGCCAATATCGTCGCTGCTCATGCCCAATACTCCCCTGGCCAGTCGCCCCCATGACCACTCTCACTGCGTGCATTCGGCCCTCGCCGAAGCCGATGCGCTATGTGCCAAACAGGGTCTGCGCCTGACCACCTTGCGCCGTCGTGTGCTGGAACTGGTCTGGCAAAGCCACAAGCCGCTGGGTGCCTACGACATCCTTGCGGTACTGAGTGATGAGGACGGTCGCCGTGCGGCCCCGCCAACGGTTTACCGTGCGCTGGATTTTCTCCTGGAAAACGGTCTGGTGCACCGGATTGCCTCACTCAACGCCTTCACGGGCTGCAACCACCCCACTCATGCGCATCAGGGCCAGTTCCTGATCTGCCGCCTGTGTCATGCGGCGATCGAGCTGCAGCACCCGGCCATCAGCAATGCCGTGGTCGATGCCGCCGCAGGCGTCGGCTTCGCGGTCGAAGGCCAGACGGTCGAGATCGTCGGCGTATGCGCTGGCTGCAAGGCCGCCTGATGTCGGATGCATTGATACGTCTGGACAAGGTCGCCGTTACGCTTTCCGGACAAAACGTCCTGGATGACATCCAGTTGAGCGTCAAACCCGGCGAGATCGTCACCCTGATCGGCCCCAACGGTGCCGGCAAGACCACGCTGGTGCGTGCGGTGCTGGGGCTGCTCAAGCCTGACTCCGGGACCGTCTGGCGCAAGCCGAAACTGCGTGTCGGCTACATGCCGCAAAAGCTGCATGTGGACCAGACGCTGCCGCTGTCGGTGCTGCGTTTCCTGCGTCTGGTTCCTGGTGTGGATCGCACGGCCGCAGCGTCGGCGCTGGAAGAAGTCGGCGCCGGGAAAGTCATCGACAGCCCGATTCAGGGCATTTCCGGTGGCGAGATGCAGCGTGTTCTGCTGGCGCGTGCGTTGTTGCGCAAGCCTGAGTTGCTGGTCCTCGACGAACCGGTGCAGGGGGTCGATGTAGCGGGACAGGCCGAGCTGTACAGCCTGATTACCCGGCTGCGCGACCGCCACCGGTGCGGCGTGCTGATGGTTTCCCACGATCTGCATCTGGTCATGAGCACCACCGATCAGGTGGTGTGCCTGAACCGCCATGTCTGCTGTTCCGGGCATCCCGAGCAGGTCAGCCATGACCCGGCGTTCGTCGAACTGTTCGGCAAGAACGCACAGAGCCTGGCGATTTATCACCACCATCACGATCACGCCCACGATCTGCATGGCGCGGTGGTGAATGACGCTGCGACCTCTCACACTCACGTTCACGGAGACAGCTGCAAGCATGGCTGATTTTCTACTGTATGCCTTGCTCGCAGGCGTTGCGCTGGCCGTGGTCGCAGGCCCGCTGGGATCATTCGTGGTCTGGCGGCGTATGGCGTATTTCGGCGACACACTTTCCCACGCCGCGCTGCTCGGCGTCGCGCTGGGCTTCCTGCTGGATATCAGCCCGACCATCGCGGTGACAGTCGGCTGCCTGCTGCTGGCGGTGTTGCTGGTCACGTTGCAACAGCGCCAACCGCTGGCGTCGGACACGCTGCTGGGGATTCTCGCGCCAAGCACTTTGTCGCTGGGGCTGGTGGTGCTCAGTTTCATGCACGAAGTGCGCATCGACCTGATGGCCTACCTGTTCGGCGATCTGCTGGCCATCAGCCCGGCTGATCTGGGCTGGATTCTGGGCGGCAGCACGTTGGTGCTGGTGCTGATCGTCGCGCTGTGGCGCCCACTGCTGGCAATGACCGTGCATGAAGAGCTGGCGCGGGTCGAAGGCCTGCCGGTTGCTACACTGCGCATGACCTTGATGCTGCTGATCGCCGTGGTGATCGCGGTTGCGATGAAAATCGTCGGTGTTCTGCTGATTACGTCGCTGTTGATCATCCCGGCAGCTGCGGCACAGCGTCACGCCCGTTCGCCGGAGCAAATGGCGCTGGGCGCGAGCCTGTTGGGCGTGATAGCCGTGTGTGCCGGGCTATCATTGTCCTGGTTCAAGGACACTCCTGCCGGACCGTCTATAGTGGTATCCGCTGCGGCGTTGTTCTTGCTCAGCTTTGTTCTACCCAGGCGAGCGGTGTAGACTTGCTCGTTTTTTGCGCAAACTAGAGAATCGCAGGAATGAAGCCGTTCGCCCCACGCTATCTGCTGCTTGTCGCATTTTCCATCCTGCTGGGTGCCTGCCAGAGTGCGCCCACTGTCGAGACGCCTGCCTCCGAGGCCCAGCCTGATGCATTCGCTCAGCTTGAGCAGAACATCGCCGGCAATGAGCTGGCAACGGCCGAGGACCAATTGGCGGCGTTGCAGGCTGCCAATCCTGCCGACATCCGTCTGGAGCCTTTTCAGCGTCGTCTGGCCGAAGCCTATCTGAGCCGCAGTCAGATCAGCCTGCAGAAGGGCGACATGAACGCGGCGGCCTCTGCGCTGAGCCGTGCACGCGCCCTGATGCCCAAGGCACCGGCGCTGACCAGTGGCGTCAACGGCGCCATCGCCCATGCGCGCAAGGCCGAGCTGGAAAAAGCCGAAGCGGATTTGAAGGCGGCCGAGGCCAGAAGGGTTGCCAAGCTGATTGATCCATCAGCAGAAAGCACGACGGTTGAGCTCAAGATCGGCGATATGCCTGCATTGCGTCGTCAACTCGACGATATCGCAGCCGATACCGTAGCGTTCAACTGTGAAGTGCTGATGGTGGTGCCGCGCACCGAAGATTACCCTTGGCTGGCTACGTTGCTGACCAAGCGGGTGGTCAAGGCCAATCCGGATTTCGAACTGCAATTGCGTCGACAGATCGAGCGCAATGAAAAAGCTCACATCATCCTCACGCCAGCGAAGTCCTGAGTCGATCCTTGAAGGCGGACGCAGAGCGTCCAGAACTGCATTCCCACGCGGAGCGTGAGGAACGACAAGTGTTCGGGAGTATAAGCGGGCGGAGAGAGCGTCCGGAAAGGCGCTCCCACGCCGGAGCGTGGGAGCGATGTAGCAGCGTCAGATCAAGCCGGAACAGCCTTGGCTTTCGCTTCACGATCCCACACACGGTGCTGAGCAATCGCGTGGAAGAACGGCTTGAACGATGTGCTATCGGATACCTCCAGCAGGCCCGCATCTTCTTCCAGGCGTAGCAGACTCAGCAGCTCTTTGGCTTCTCCGGCAAAGGAGATGGCCTTGAGGTGCTTGTAGGCTTCGAGGATGAAGTGCAATGCCACGCCGTCGCCTTTCAGCGCTTCGATCGAAGCCTTGCCACCCGGCACGAAGACTGCGTCGAACGCGACCGAAGGCAGGCCTTCAGCCGATGCGTCCACTGGCAGGCTCTTGCCGTCAGCCGTCTTGACCGGTGCGGAGGTCGGGCCCAATACCTTGGCGTGTGCGCCCTCGGCAGTCAGCGCGGCTTTCATGGCTTCGACCGCTTTGCCGTCAACGCCGTCAGCCACGAGAATGGCAACCTTGCGCGAAACGATATCGCCAGACAGCAGGTTGACCTGGCTCAGCGCCGGCGACTCTTTTACCGAAGTCTGACGCGCAGGTACGGTACCGGCAGCCGGTGCTGGCAAGCCGAGGTTGGCGGCTACACGCTTGGCCAGATCCATATCGATGTTAGCCAGAATCTCGTTGACCTGACGGGCACGAATGTATTCGCGCTCGACCTTGCCCAACTCGAAGCTGTAGGCCGCGATGATGTGCTCTTTCTCGTGGTGGCTCATGCTCTGGAAGAACAGGGTGGCCTGCGAGAAATGATCGCCGAACGACTCGCTGCGCTCACGCACCTTGTGCGCTTCAACACGCTCAGGGTAGGTCTCGAAGCCGCCATCTACCGGGCCGGCAGGGGTTTCCTTCGGCCAGCCGCCATCGATCGAGTTCGGCTCGTAGGACGCGCGGCCCTTGTCGATAGTGGTGCGATGCTGTGCGTCACGCTGACCGTTGTGGTTCGGCGCAATCGGACGGTTGATCGGGATTTCGTGGAAGTTCGGCCCACCCAGACGGCTGATCTGCGTGTCGGTGTAGGAGAACAGGCGACCTTGCAGCAGCGGATCGTTGGAGAAATCGATACCCGGCACGATGTGGCCCGGGCAGAAGGCAACCTGCTCGGTCTCGGCAAAATAGTTGTCCGGGTTACGGTTCAGGACCATCTTGCCCAGTGGGGTAACCGGTACCAGTTCTTCCGGGATGATCTTGGTCGGATCGAGCAGGTCGAAGTCGAACTTGTGCTCGTCTTCCTCGGCAACGATCTGTACACCCAGTTCCCATTCCGGGTAGTCGCCCATCTCGATGGACTCCCACAGGTCGCGGCGGTGGAAATCGGTGTCCTTGCCGGCCAGCTTCTGCGCTTCGTCCCAGACCAGCGAGCACACGCCGAACTTGGGCTTCCAGTGGAACTTCACGAAGCTCGACTTACCTTCAGTGTTGATAAAGCGGAAGGTGTGGATGCCAAAGCCCTGCATGGTGCGCAGGCTTTTCGGGATCGCACGGTCGGACATGGTCCACAGCACCATGTGCGCGGACTCCGGCACCAGCGAAACGAAGTCCCAGAAGGTGTCGTGAGCCGAGCCGCCAGTCGGGATTTCGTTGTGCGGCTCGGGTTTCACCGCGTGCACGAAGTCAGGAAACTTGATCGCGTCCTGAATGAAGAACACCGGCATGTTGTTGCCCACCAGGTCGAAGTTGCCTTCGTCGGTGTAGAGCTTGACGGCAAAGCCACGCACGTCACGCACGGTGTCGCCCGAGCCACGTGGGCCCTGAACGGTGGAGAAACGCACGAACACCGGGGTCTTCTTGCCCGGATCACGCAGGAAGCCCGCTTTACTCAGGGCGCCATGGTCTTCGTAAGTCTGGAAATAACCATGTGCTGCAGTACCGCGGGCGTGGACGATACGCTCCGGAATGCGCTCATGGTCAAAGTGCGTGATCTTTTCACGCATGATGAAGTCTTCGAGCAGCGATGGGCCGCGGCTGCCGACTTTCAGGGTGTTCTGGTTATCGGAAATCTTGACGCCGTGGTTGGTGCGCAGGGCCTGCTGGGTCGCGTCCGAGCGAAACTGCTCGAGACTTTCCAGCTTTTCGTTGGTGTTGCCACGGTCCAGGGTGTCGGTACCTGCCATTTCGCTCTTGGGCGTTTCGGTTACAGGTGGTGCGTTCTTGCTAGCCATCAGAGACTCCTTATCTCGCCCCAATCATTGAGTTGGGTTCGCTGAATACGACTTCCCTGGCGTAAGCGGGAAATCACGGTATCCATGAAGTGACCGGAGCAAAAAACAGCCGTTCCTTTTATTTTCAGCATACGATCACCAACGGTCGTGTTATGCCCGTTGCGCAGGACAGCTGGTAAATAAATGCTAAGCACAGCGGGCCGGACAGGCTAAAATGCGCGCCCGGCTTTATCCGGCCGAGGTAACGAAGCAGGTGGTGCTCTAGCCACTGCGCTGATTTTTTAACGCGCCCCACAAGGTTCGCTCCGTGATCGAGTTTCATAACGTCCACAAAACCTATCGGGTGGCAGGCAAGGAAATACCGGCCCTGCACCCCACCAGCCTGCGCGTCGACAGCGGCCAGGTGTTCGGCATCATCGGCCACTCCGGCGCGGGCAAAAGTACCCTGCTGCGCCTGATCAACCGCCTGGAAACCCCCAGTGGCGGACAGATCGTGGTCGATGGCGAAGACGTCACTGCGCTCGATGCCAACGGCCTGCGCCGCTTCCGCCAACAGGTCGGGATGATCTTCCAGCACTTCAATCTGCTGGCGTCTAGAACCGTGGCCGACAACGTCGCCATGCCGCTGACCCTGGCAGGCGATATGCCGCGCAAGCAGATCGACCAGCGCGTGGCCGAATTGCTGGAACGGGTCGGGTTGTCCGATCACGCCAAGAAGTACCCGGCACAACTGTCGGGCGGCCAGAAGCAGCGCGTCGGCATCGCCCGCGCACTGGCTACCAAGCCCAAAATCCTGCTCTGCGATGAAGCCACCAGCGCGCTGGACCCGCAGACCACTGCGTCGGTTCTGCAACTGCTGGCCGAGATCAATCGCGAGCTGAAGCTGACCATCGTGCTCATCACCCATGAAATGGACGTGATTCGTCGCGTCTGCGATCAGGTGGCCGTCATGGACGCCGGGGTGATTGTCGAGCATGGCAAGGTCGCTGATGTGTTTCTGCATCCGCAGCACGCCACGACCAGGCGCTTTGTGCAGGAAGACGAGCAGATCGACGAAAACGAGCAGCGTGACGACTTCGCTCACGTTCAAGGCCGTATCGTGCGTCTGACGTTTCAGGGCGAGGCCACCTACGCGCCGTTGCTCGGCACGGTAGCGCGGGAAACCGGCGTCGATTACAGCATCCTTGCCGGTCGTATCGACCGCATCAAGGACACCCCTTACGGGCAGTTGACGCTGGCCGTCACCGGCGGCGACATGGACGCTGCCTTCGCGCGCTTCACCGCCGCTGATGTTCATATGGAGGTGCTGCGCTGATGGACGCTTTTCTGAACCTGTTTTCCAATGTCGACTGGTACGAGATCTGGGTGGCCACTGGCGACACGCTGATCATGCTCGGTGTATCGCTCGGTTTCACCATCCTGCTCGGCCTGCCGCTGGGCGTGCTGATGTTTCTCACCTCGCCGCGTCAGTTGCTGGAGCACAAGCAGCTGTATGCGACGGTCGGGGTGATCGTCAACATGCTGCGCGCGCTGCCGTTCATCATCCTGCTGATCGTGATGATGCCGTTGACCGAGATCATTACCGGTACGTCACTGGGTATCCTCGGCACCTTGCCGCCGCTGATCGCCGGCGCCACGCCGTTCTTTGCGCGTCTGGTAGAGACCGCACTGCGCGAAGTGGATCGCGGCATCATCGAAGCCACGCAGGCCATGGGCGCGACGACTCGGCAGATCATCGTCAAGGCGCTGTTGCCCGAGGCGCGCCCCGGCATTCTGGCGGCGATCACGGTGACCGCCATTGCGCTGGTGTCGTTCACGGCCATGGCCGGTGCCGTGGGCGCTGGCGGGCTGGGCGACCTGGCGATCCGTTATGGTTATCAACGATTCCAGAACGATGTGATGTTCGTGACGGTCGTATTGTTGCTGGTGCTGGTGCAGATTCTGCAGACCATCGGCGACAGACTGGTCGCGCATTTCACACATCGTTGATCGAATCCGTTGGTATTGGCCCGCCTGTGCGGGCCCAAAGGAGTTGTTGCATGAAAAAACTATTGGCCATATTCGCCGCTGTCACCGCCTTGTCCGCGCAGGCCAACGAAACCCTGACCGTCGCGGCCTCTGCCGTGCCGCACGCCGAGATCCTCGAGTTCGTCAAACCGACCCTGGCCAAAGAAGGCGTGGACCTGAACATCAAGGTGTTCAATGACTACATCCAGCCTAACGTGCAGGTGTCGCAGAACCGTATGGACGCGAACTTCTTCCAGCACCAGCCGTACCTGGATGAGTTCAACAAGGGCAAAGGCACTGATCTGGTGGCTGTGGCCAAGGTTCACATCGAGCCTTTCGGCGCTTACTCGGAGAAGTTCAAGACGCTGGCAGAGCTGCCCAATGATGCCAATGTCGCCCTGCCCAACGATGCCACCAACGAAGGCCGCGCCTTGCTGCTGCTGGCCAAGGCAGGCCTGATCACTCTGAAGGAACCGGGCAACATCCTGTCCAAGCCTTCGGATGTGGTGAATAACCCGAAAAACCTGAAATTCCGTGAACTGGAAGCGGCCACGCTGCCCCGCGTGCTGACTCAGGTCGATCTGGCGCTGATCAACACCAACTACGCCCTGAGCGCCAAGCTTGACCCGACCAAGGACGCGCTGATCCTCGAAGGTGCCGATTCGCCCTACGCGAACATTCTCGTCGCCCGCCCGGACAACAAGGATTCTGACGCGATGAAGAAGCTGGTAGCCGCCTTGCAGAGCCCGGAAGTGAAAACCTTCCTGGCCGAGAAGTACAAAGGCGCGGTGTTGCCGGCGTTCTGATCTGATCGCACCTTGCGGTTCTCGCGCCAGTGCTCTGCGTCCCTTGCGACGCAGAGCGTCGGGTGCATTCTGGAGCGCTCTATCGCTCCTACGCTCTGCGTGGTAGCGCCCTTCGGGACGCTCCGCGTCACATTGCAGCCATTACGCCTGCTTCGGGCCGCACGAGCAGGCGGAGTTGCATGCCGTGACCTCGCAAGATGGAAGACAGGCAAATCCGAAGCAGGTCTTATAGTCGCTTCGCAGCCCGTTGCAGCTGTCGTTATCTCCTGAATCTCCCACGCCCCCAGGCATAAGCCGTTTTTCGTGCCTTTTCTGATCCAAGTATGACAATGAGCACGTAAGGCGGGGACGGTGATTAAGGTGCCCTTCATCCCTGCACCGCACGCCTTGCGTAGGCCCGGGCACAGGTAGGCCTTTGATTAACCCAAGCTAATGTAAGAATTTTCCGAGTTTTGCGGATTTCACGTGGCCCTCGGATTTTTTTGCACTTCTTCTGTTAGGTTGCTTGCGCATTAGCTGTATCAAGAGTTGTCAGGGAGACGCTGAATGTTCTTTTTCCGTATGCTGCCTTCGTGGAGTGAATTGCGACAGAGGCTGGACCACGACATGGGGTATCAGCCCGGCGGCCATTTTCGGAATCATCTTAACGAACCTGCACCTTCGCGATCACTGATCATTCGTCGTTTTGACTGCGTCAGAAGGGCGTTTGTCCTTGCCGAGTGGGAGGCTGGTCGCGTATTGGTAAGGCGTTTCTCTGACCTCGACATCTCCATCATTATCAAGGACTTGATCGACGTCGTTGCGCAAATGGCCATGATTGTAGTGGGCAGTGCGTTTACGGGAGGCTTGATCGGCGCAGGCGTTGGCTCGGCTTTCTTCGGGATAGGTGCTTATCCCGGTGGTGCTCTTGGTACTGCGCTGGGATTACAGGCCAGTACGTTCATTTTGGGAGTGCTGGGTCTTAAGTCCATCGCCGAATACGTCGTCGATGGCTTCCCGCGCATCATCGGCTATTACTTGAGCGGCATTAAAACAGCATGGCGAGGACCTCGCGAGCGAGGACATAACCCGTTCATGAGTGACGATCCGTACGCCCAGAACAGCGCAACTCAAGACATTGCAAAAGGCCACGTGGAAGTAGTGATGCTGTTGCTGGGGGCGGTGGTTGAATACCTGACACGTGGCCGAGGCAACGCAGGTCTCCTCGCACAGGAAATGCGAGCCAGCCCCAAAGGAGAACGACTGGCCCAGTGGATGCTGGAGCACGAGGACGCGCTCAAGAAACGTCATGATTTGCAAAAGCCGGAGCCGCGCCGAGGCCCGTTTGATATACCGGAATCCTCTCTGCAGCAGGTAGCTGATCGCCCTGGAGCAAATGCCAATGCGATGAATCAAGCTGAACCGGAAGTCCTTGCAAAAGTTAATAGCGGCCGCAGTCCGTATTCTGAATTGAACGGTGCAATCGGAGAGGCACGTGGTTGGGCTCAAGTGATTGAGTCAGGACAAATACCTATATCAGCACCAGGCAAAGCATCGTTACCAGGCGCAGATTACATTACCTACGATCCAGCATCACGTTCAGTGATTGTTTGGGATGCAAAATACCGTGCTCCAGGCGGAAGCTATCCAGCTTCTTTACCACCTTCAAAGTTACAGGCGTGGCAGGCAGAAATCATAAGTTCTGTCAGAAACATGCCCGAGGGCCAAGCTAAAGTAGCTGCAGAAAAAGCGCTTAAGGCTGGCAGGGTTGAAGGTCGTCTATTAAAATGGCCGCAATAAGTGTGAGGCATAAGAGAATGCAAAATTGGGTATCGTTGTGCAGGATGAAAGCCGGAGAAATTATCGACGTGCGGGAGGCATCCGTTCTACCGATGGAGGACGATGCATATAAAGTTTCAGAGGAGCAATATTTATTGGTTGATGCCTCAAGTGATGATACAGATGGCAAACTTTGTTTGCTGTCTTTTTACTGGGCTGCCAGTGAGCGTGCATTTCGAAGAGCTTATTATAAAGATGTTGAAGGTGATGATAACGCTGAAGGTATGCCTCCGCCTGAATTGCTTCCGGTTGGTGCGGGCAGTACTTACAGCCAGATAAGAGAAGCTTTAGACTTCAAAGGCTCTCAGGAATTTATGGAATACGCATCTTATCGTGTAATGTCTGATGGTGCCTTTGTTCATAAGAGTTTGGAAAGCTCATCGGCTGTTTATTATTTTCGGTCGCCTACGAGTATCGATAATGAGCTGCCTTATGCCATTCTCTGGAAGCCTCACGGCGGTTGAGCTGGTCTAATCCCTTCCCAGCAACCCCGGCAATTGCTTCACCAGCTTCCTGTTGTTCAGCGGTGCGCGGATAAAGCCGCGCTGCGTGCCGTCCGGGCCGATCAGGGCCAGGTTACCGCTGTGGTCGACGAAGTAGTTCGGTTTACCGGTATCGGCCGGAATGAACGGGATGCTCACGGCATTGGCCAGTGTCTGGATATCAGCGACAGGTGCCGTCAGGCCGATGTACTGCGGGTCGAAGTAGCCCAGGTATTGCTTGAGCTGCTGCGGTGTGTCGCGGTTCGGGTCGACGCTGACCAGCACTACCCGCATGCGCTTGACTGTCTCTTCGGGCAGCTCGGACCTGATCTGCTTGATCTGCGCCAGGGTCGTGGGGCAGATGTCCGGGCAGAAGGTGTAGCCGAAGAACATCAGCGTCCATTGGTCTTTCAAGCCATCAAGGGGCACGGCCGCGCCGTTCTGGTCGGTCATGCTCAAGGCCGGCAATTGGCGGCTTTTGGGGAGCAGGACAATACCGGCGTCGTTGAGCGCCGCCTGATCCTGTGAGCTGCGGCCAGGCAGCACCTGACTGAGAATCACACCCAGAATCAGGGCGACGATGGCGGCAGCAATGAAAACGCTTTTCTGAGTACGGGTCATGGTGTCAGTGCGAGTAGTGATCGGCGTGCGGCCGGGGATGATGGCCTATATTGCGCGCCGAGCCTAGGTCTAGGGCGTGGTGACATCGAACAGCGTATAGGCCAGCGTCAGGTGTTTTACATCGTCGGGCATGTCCCGGTCGATGATGAAGCGCACCGGCATCTCGATGCGCTCGCCCGGCTGCAATGTCTGTTGCGTGAAGCAGAAACATTCGGTCTTGTGAAACCACGCTGCCGCTTTTCCGGGCGAAATACCCGGGACGGCCTGGGCTTTCATCGGTCTGTCGGTCGGGTTCTGCGCGATGAAGATCATCTCGTTGACCGTGCCGGGATGGACCTGCATCTGGCTGGCTTGTGGATAAAAGGCCCAGGTCATTCCGGCAACGTTGCTGGCGGTGAACTGCACCTTGACCTGGCGCGAAGCGTCCTCACCCGGTAGGGCATTGTCATGTCCGGTCAGCACGCCATAGAGCGACGGCAATGCCAATCCACCTATCAGCATGATCACTATTAAGCACGTCAAACGCAGGACGAGCCGTTTGGACAAAAGAGGCTGGCTCATGCGTGGCTCACTTTTTTATGTCGGACAGCGTGTCGAAAGAGCTGCGGGCGACTTCAGAGTAGCCTGCTTATTCAAAACGCGAGCTGCAGCGCGCCCTCATGGCCGGGCACGGCAGCCGTATATAGCCAATGTATCTAAATGTGAGTCACATATAGCAAAACCGTCTTAGGCATTTAGTTAAGCAAGCTAACGTATGACTTTCCATCAACCAACCACGGGGCCTGACGCCTCCAGGAGTCCCAGCAGCCATGAATACCGCCGCATTGCGCGAGCAGATACAACTAGCCCATCAACATGAGGCCCGGACCGGCCACTTGCTGCAACAGTTGGCACAAAAGCTCCCACATCTCCATCCTGCCATCCACCTGCCGGAAGTCGATGCGAAAGATGTTCTGGCGCGCTTCGTCACGGCCTACATCGATCTGGTACCCGATCTGCTGGACGCAGCTCATGAGGTCGCGCTGGAAGCCGGGATCGAAGGTCAGATAAAGCCGGTGCTGAAAATCGCCGAGCATTTTTTCGCGGCCCCACCTTCCATCATGGATGGGCATGAAGGCCTGGAAAGCCTGCTGGACGAGGCTTATCTGGCCCACCGGTTGGTCGAGGAAGTGAATGACCTGTACATCAAGCATTTCGGTCAGCCGCTGATACCGTCAAATACCACGGTTGCCAGCGTGATTGCCCACCAGTTGATCGGCGAGCAATTTGCCAACCAGCTGGACGAAGCGGTTCACCATGCCGTCGACGAGTTGCTTGATGAAGAGAGTTTCGCGCTGGACTCGGTCGAGGCCTACCGCGAGAAGCTGATCAGCCCTGAAACAGGAGCGGCCTGGCAGCGCTGGCCAAGCCTGTCACGGCAATTGGGCGTCGGCCTGGAGCTGGAGCGCTCCGCGGTCTGATTCAGAGGCCCGAATCACTGTCTTCGCCGGCAATGGAAGGAGCCGGATATCGCTCCGCTGCTACGCGAAGACCCATCCGGCTCCCATGTTTCCAGAGCTGTGATAACAGGGTGGCGACTATCAGGCTGCGCCCGAGCCGATCCCCGTTGTGGTGTAGATCCGCCCTTCAAGACGACGCTTCAAGCCCCGCGGTTCGATAAGCAACCGGGTGCCATGAGCGGCATTGGAACGACCCCATTCTTCCAGCAGTTCCAGACACGAGTGGTCGATGTAGGACAGATTGCCCAACGGCACATGCACCGTGCTGCCCTGTGGGATAGTGCCCAGTGCCTGAGTCAGCGCCGGTACCTTGAGGAAGGTTGCGGCACCGACCAGACGCAGCTCGAATTCCTTCTCGCCCGCCAGTTCGACCACATTGATCTTCAGACGCGAAGCCTTGAACGCAAGCTTCACCAGGGTCAGGCCGAAACCGACCAGTACACCGGTCAGCAGGTCGGTGAAGATGATCGCCACAGCAGTCGCCGCATACGTGAACATCGGCATCCGGCCATAGCGGCCCAGACCACGAAATGCCTTCAGGTCGACCAGCTTCAGACCGGTGTAGACCAGCACGCCGGCCAGACTCGCGACCGGAATGCTTTGCAGCACGCTCGACAGCAGCAATACGAACGCCAGCAGCCACAGGCCGTGGAAGATCGTCGAGAAGCGCGTGGTGGCACCGGCCTGGACGTTGGCCGAACTGCGTACGATAACGCCGGTCATCGGCAATGCACCGAGCACGCCGCAGAGCATATTGCCCACACCTTGAGCGCTGAGCTCCTTGTCGAAGTCCGAACGCTGGCCACTGTGCATGCGGTCGACCGCCGAGGCAGAAAGCAGCGTCTCGGCACTGGCGATGAACGCTACGACGATAGCGGCCACCAGAATGGCAGGGTCGGCCAGGTTCATCAGGTCAGCCGGGCGAAGCCAGTCGATGGCGTCGGCCAGGTTGTCAGGCACTTCGACACGCTTGACCTGCAAGGCCATGAACAGACTGATACCGGTTGCGATACCCACGCCCAGCAGTGCGCCGGGTACGAAGCGCAAAGACTGCGGACGGAGTTTTTCCCAGCCCCACATGATCAGCATGGTGCCCAGACCGAGCATACCGGCCTGCATGCCGGTGCCTGGCCCGAAGGCCTGGATCAGTGTGGACGGGAAGGCGATCAGATTGTCCAGCCCGGAGGGTTTGGGACCGCTGTCGAACATCACGTGTGCCTGTGACAGTACGATCAACACGCCGATACCGGCGAGCATGCCATAGACCACCGCAGGTGCCGTGACCCGGAACCAGCAGCCAAGCTTGAATCGACCTGCCAGCAGCTGAAGCAATCCGGCGAGTACCAGGATAGGACCCAGCATGGCCATGCCGTGCTCGCGTACCACTTCAAAAACCAGTACTGCCAGACCGGCTGCGGGACCGCTGACCTGCAACGGCGAACCGGCTATCCAGCCGACTATCAGCCCGCCCACGATGCCGGTGATCAGACCCTTGGCCGGAGGCATGCCGGATGCAATGGCGATCCCCATGCACAGCGGCAGGGCGACCAGGAACACGACCACGGAAGCGAGCAGCTCCCGTGGTAAAGCGGTTTTCAATGCTGTAATACCCATGACGCTTCTCCGGGATTCTTCAGACGAGGCAAGACGGGCGACGCGCATCCTGCGCAGCCGCCATCAGCTGATAAAGAAGGGCTTGCCGTCAGTCGGACTGGTGATCAGTCGGCTGAAAAGCGTGCTTTCGGTGAAGCCATCGGCGTCGGTCCCGTACCGTCGAGCGGTATGAAACGATCGAGCTCGGCGTCATAAGCCAGGATCTCGCTGGTTTCGATGCTGTAGACCCAGCCATGAATGAACAATTGGCCGCTGGCCATTTTCGCTGCGACCGAAGGGTGGGTGCGCAGGTGTTGCAACTGGGAAATCACGTTTTCCTGAGTCAGGACCTGCATGGTTTCCAGTTCGCCGCTGCAGCTGCAGTTCTGCTCGACCACCGTGCGGGCAACCTCGGCATGGCGCAACCAGGCTTTTACCGTAGGCATCTTGTCCAGGCTGTCAGGGTTGAGCACTGCGCGCATGGCGCCGCAGTCAGAGTGTCCGCAAACGATGATGTGCTGCACGCCCAGTGCAACCACTGCGTATTCCAGAGCGGTGGACACGCCGCCGTTCATCTGGCCATACGGCGGTACGACGTTGCCGACGTTACGCGTCACGAACAGGTCGCCCGGGGAGCTTTGGGTAATCAATTCGGGCACGATGCGCGAGTCGGCGCAGGTGATGAACATGGCCCGTGGCGACTGGGCGGTCGCCAGCTTCTTGAACAGTTCTTCCTGCTGGGGGAAGACCTCTTTACGGAAATGTACAAAGCCATCGACGATATGTTTCAACGCTACGTCGGCGCTGTCTGAATGGCTTGATGTGCTGGACGACGTAGCCGAATGCTGTTTACCGATGTCTGTCATGTCTTCATCCTCTCTGACGAATTGATGTGGATTCTTCATGCCTGTTTGACCAGAGCCGGATGTGATCCCTCTCTGAAGGGCATCACGAACAAATCCCTTGAGCGCTATCGCTGATGACACTCCGAGTTACAGACTAATCGCCGAAGCTTAAACGAAACTGAATGCGATGGCTCTGGGACGCGGGTTTGCACGATAGTACCAAGTTCGTCACAGCAGCGACATTTGCCCTCCCGGCGGACAAAACGCATCGCAATCGAGTGCAAATCCACCCCGTTTGTTCAATCCGAGCCGTTTGATCGCCAGGGCATAGCGTTGAGCCAGCAGGTCGGCAAACGGTCCTTCGCCGCGCATTCGAGAACCAAACGTGCTGTCGTACAGGGCTCCGCCGCGACTTTGACGAATCAGACTCATGACATGCTCGGCGCGTTGCGGGTAATGCGTCTTCAGCCACTCGTCGAACAGCGGCGCGACTTCCAGCGGCAGGCGCAACATCACGTAGCTGGCGCTCAGGGCGCCTGCAGCCTTCGCTTCGCTCAGCAGTGCCTCCAGCTCGCTGTCATTGATCATCGGGATCATCGGCGCACACAGCACACCGACCGGGACACCCGCCTGGCGCAATACCCGAATGGCCCGCAGGCGAGCCTTGGGCGCCGCAGCTCTGGGCTCGAGGATACATTTGAGTTCGTCATCCAGTGTGGTCAGGCTGATGAACACCGACACCAGCCGTAGCCTGGCCATCTCTGCCAGCAGATCCAGATCGCGCAGGATCAGCGAGCCTTTGGTAATGATGCTGACCGGATGCCGATAGCGCAGTAACACTTCAAGCGTCGCCCGGGTGATGCGGTACTCACGTTCGATCGGCTGGTAGGGGTCGGTGTTGGCCCCGAGGGTGATGGGCGCGCAGCGGTAGCCGGGCTTGGACAGCTGCTGCTCGAGCAGCGCCGCCGCGTTGGTCTTGGCGATCAGCTTGGTCTCGAAGTCCAGGCCGGGCGACATGTCCCAGTAGGCGTGGCTGGGTCTGGCGAAACAATAGATGCAGCCGTGCTCGCAGCCCCGGTAAGGGTTGATCGACCTGTCAAAGGGGATATCCGGCGAGCTGTTGCGGGTAATGATGCTTTTGGCTGTTTCGCTGGTGACCTGGGTGCCTTGCGTAAGCGGCACTTCCTGATACCAGCCATCATCTTCGGCCACCGACTGACTGGGTGCGAAGCGGTTATGCGGATTGCTGGCAGTACCTCGGCCACGAACCGGATAGGGGCTGGACATCGGGCATTACTCATATACTGTTCATACATACAGTACAGTATAAAGCCTGGATGAATCACCATGGCCGGCCTGCAAAACACCGCCCGCCTGACGGGCGGTGCCTTGGGCAGGCAGGGCGCCGATCAGGCATCGCCCTCGTGGGTCAGTTCCAGCACGCGGTCAACCAGCTTGTTGATGCCCGAGGCCGCCTCGCTGATGCTCTTGGCGACCATGTAGGCAGGTGTGCTGACCAGTTTTCGGGCTTCGTCCTCGACGATATCATCGACGGCGCATTCCGCATGGCTGCCGCCCATTTTGGTGATGGCCGCAGCGGTTTCAGGGTCGTTGCCGATGGTGCAGGTAACGCCGGGGCCATAGATCTTGGCCGCGAGTGCCGGGGTGATGCAGATCAGCCCGACCGGTTTGCCGGCTTCGGCAAACGCCTCGGCGAGCTCCAGCAGTCCGGCTTCGACCTGGCAGGCCGGGCCTTGCAGGGCAAGGTCGGAAAGATTCTTTGCCGAGCCAAAACCGCCCGGGATGATCAGGGCGTCAAAGTCTTCGGCATTTGCTTCGCGGATGTCCTTCACTTCGCCGCGTGCAATGCGCGCAGACTCGACCAGCACATTGCGCGACTCGGGCATTTCCTCACCGGTCAGGTGATTGACCACATGATGCTGAGTGATGTCGGGCGCAAAGCACTGAACCTGCGCACCGCGCTGATCCAGACGCAGCAGGGTGAGGACGCTTTCGTGAATCTCGGCACCGTCGTAGACGCCACAGCCGGAGAGGATTACAGCCACTTTTTTCTGCATCGATTTCGGCTCCTTTTGCTCGATCAACCTGAGGCTTGTTTTAATTTGTCTGTTCAGTTGATCGCTTAACGGGCCGAGTGTTCAGTTCAGGCATTGCTGGTTGTGCAAAGGTGCATGGGGAGGGCGGTGGTCGCGCTGTCGCCGAGCGAGGCCTGTCAGCCTGCGCTCGGGAGGGGGACTGAGCGTTTATTCGTCGGATTTTTTCGTCAGGTCGACGGGCACGGTGATCGGCTCCTCCAGGTCGGAGGCCGCTGCCGATGCGCAGAAGCGGCTCCTTTCTTCACGCTCTTCACGGGCGATACGGGCGTTCTTGATGCGTCGGCGTATCCACAGGGCCAGCCCCAGCAGTATCAGTGCGCCCAGCACCCAGAGTTCATATTTCTTGACGTTGCCCAGCAAGCCTTCGAGCACCGCGCCGAAATGGTAGGCAGCTGAACCCAGCGCTGCGGCCCAGACAGCCGCGCCGATACCGTTCAGCAGGAGATAACGCCCGGGGGGATAGCCCGACAGGCCGATGGCCACAGGCATGACCGTTCGCAGGCCGTACACGAAGCGGAAGCCCAACACCCAGATGTCCGGGTGCTTGCGGACCAGCCGCAGCGCCTTGTCGCCCATGAGTTGCCAGCGAGGTTTGCGCGCCAGGAGCTTGCGGCCATGCTTGCGCCCCATGAAATACCACAACTGGTCACCCGCATAACTGCCAAAAAAGGCTACGAGGATGACGATGTTGAGGTCCATGTATCCGCGAAACGCCAGAAATCCGGCAAGAACCAGAATGGTCTCGCCTTCAAAAAAGGTGCCGAGGAACAGGGCGAAGTAGCCGAATTCGTTCAAGAAATTCTGGAGCATTGTCTGGATGCTGGCGAAATGAACGCGCAGCCTAACGCGCCCAAGGCAATCATGAAAGTGTCCATATGTGTCTCGACGTTAAAGATTCTTGCAACCACAATGGTCCTATCCCTTCAAAGGCCGCGACCGCGACGTGCAGTCGCAGGTCGAACCATGACTGTCACACATTGGTCATAATGGCGGCTTATAACTGTCGCGCTTGCCCGCGTAAGCGGGCTCAGGAGTCTCGCCGTGAGCTTTACCCCCGCTAACCGCCTGTTTCCTCTCACTCGTCTGCGCCGTAATCGCCGCGACGACTTTTCCCGTCGGCTGGTGCGTGAAAACGTTGTCACTGTCGACGATCTGATTCTTCCGGTATTTGTACTCGATGGTGAAAACCGTCGTGAATCCATCGCCTCGATGCCTGGCGTCGAGCGCTTGAGCGTGGATCTGTTGCTCAAGGAAGCCGAGCACTGGGTCGCGCTGGGTATCCCTGCGCTGGCGCTGTTCCCGGTGACACCGCTGGAAAAGAAATCCCTCGACGGCGCCGAAGCCTGGAACCCGGACGGCATCGCCCAGCGCGCGACCCGCGCCCTGCGTGACCGTTTCCCGGAGCTGGGCGTCATCACTGATGTGGCGCTGGACCCGTTCACCACGCATGGTCAGGACGGCATCCTCGACGAAGAGGGCTATGTTCAGAACGACATCACTGTCGACGCGCTGGTGAAGCAGGCGCTGTCGCACGCCGATGCCGGTGCTCAGGTGATCGCTCCGTCGGACATGATGGACGGTCGTATTCAGGCCATCCGCGAGTCTCTGGAGCTGGCCGGGCATGTCAATGTCAGGATCATGGCCTATTCGGCCAAGTACGCCAGTGCCTACTACGGCCCGTTCCGTGATGCGGTGGGTTCCTCCCTGAATCTGGGCAAGGCCAACAAGGCCTCCTATCAGATGGACCCGGCCAACAGCAACGAGGCCCTGCACGAAGTGGCGGCCGACCTTGCCGAAGGCGCCGACATGGTCATGGTCAAGCCAGGCATGCCTTATCTGGACATTCTGTACAGGGTCAAGGATGAGTTCAAAGTGCCGACCTTTGTTTATCAGGTCAGCGGTGAATACGCGATGCACATGGCCGCAATCCAGAACGGTTGGCTGAGTGAAGGGGTGATTCTCGAATCCCTCACTGCCTTCAAACGCGCCGGCGCCGACGGCATCCTTACCTACTTTGCTGTTCGCGCCGCTCAACTGTTGAAGGGGCAATAGCCTCACAGGAACATTCATGAATACCGAAGCACTCATCGAAGCCGCTGTTCAAGTCGATGTCCCGGAGGCAACGCCCGTGGTCGAACCTGACATCGAAGTAATCCCGGCCATCGAGGCACCCGCCGCTCTGGTGCCCGCTATCGTCGCGCCCAACCTGGACGACAGCAGCCTGTATATCCACCGTGAACTGTCGCAACTGCAGTTCAATATCCGGGTTCTGGAACAGGCGCTCGATGAGTCCTACCCGTTGCTGGAGCGGCTGAAGTTTCTGCTGATCTTCTCCAGCAACCTCGATGAGTTCTTCGAGATTCGTGTTGCAGGCCTGAAGAAGCAGATCACCTTTGCCCGTGAACAGGCGGGCGCCGACGGTCTGCAGCCGCATCAGGCGCTGGCCAGGATCAGCGAGCTGGTGCACGGTCATGTGGATCGTCAGTACGCGATCCTCAACGACATTCTGCTGCCGGAGCTGGAGAAACATCAGGTCCGCTTCATTCGTCGCCGTCACTGGACGGCCAAGCTCAAGGCCTGGGTACGACGCTACTTCCGCGACGAGATCGCGCCGATCATCACCCCGATCGGTCTCGACCCGACGCACCCGTTCCCGTTGCTGGTCAACAAGAGCCTGAACTTCATCGTCGAGCTTGAAGGTATCGATGCCTTCGGGCGCGACTCCGGTCTTGCGATCATTCCCGCGCCGCGTCTGCTGCCGCGTGTGATCAAGGTGCCGGAAGAGGTCTGCGGGCCTGGCGATAACTTCGTGTTCCTGTCGTCGATGATCCACGCCCACGCTGACGATCTGTTTCAGGGCATGAAGGTCAAGGGCTGCTACCAGTTCCGCCTGACCCGCAACGCCGACCTGGCGCTGGACTCCGAAGATGTGGAAGACCTGGCGCGCGCACTGCGTGGCGAGCTGTTCTCGCGTCGCTATGGTGATGCGGTACGTCTGGAAGTGGCGGACACCTGCCCGAAACACCTGTCGGACTACCTGCTCAAGCAGTTCAACCTGCACGAGTCCGAGCTGTATCAGGTGAATGGCCCGGTCAACCTGACGCGTCTGTTCAGCATCACCGGCCTGGATAGCCACCCAGAATTGCAATACCCGCCGTTCACGCCAGCCATTCCCAAGCTGCTGCAGAACAGCGAAAACGTTTTCAGCGTGGTCAGCAAGCAGGACATCCTGTTGCTGCACCCTTTCGAGTCGTTCACGCCGGTGGTCGACCTGCTGCGCCAGGCGGCAAAAGACCCGCACGTGCTGGCGGTACGCCAGACGCTGTATCGCAGCGGAGCGAACTCGGAAATCGTCGATGCACTGGTCGATGCCGCGCGTAACGGCAAGGAAGTCACTGCGGTGATCGAGTTGCGTGCGCGTTTCGACGAAGAGTCCAACCTGCAACTGGCCAGCCGCCTGCAGGCCGCCGGTGCGGTGGTGATCTACGGCGTGGTCGGCTTCAAGACCCACGCCAAGATGATGCTGATCCTGCGTCGCGAAGCGGGCGAGATCGTGCGTTATGCGCATCTCGGGACCGGCAACTACCACGCCGGTAACGCACGTCTGTATACCGACTACAGCTTGCTGACCTCCGATGACGCCTTGTGCGAAGACGTCGGTAAACTGTTCAGCCAGTTGATCGGCATGGGTAAGACGCTGCGCATGAAGAAGCTGCTGCACGCGCCGTTCACGCTCAAGAAAGGCATGCTCGACATGATCGCCCGCGAGACGCAATTTGCGCTCGATGGCAAACCTGCACACATCATCGCCAAGTTCAACTCGCTGACCGATCCGAAGATCATCCGGGCGTTGTACAAGGCCAGTCAGTCCGGTGTGCGCATCGATCTGGTGGTGCGCGGCATGTGCTGCCTGCGTCCGGGCATCGCCGGGGTTTCGCACAATATCCATGTGCGCTCGATCATCGGCCGCTTCCTGGAGCACACGCGGGTGTTCTACTTCCTCAACGGCGGCGACGAGCAGATGTTCCTGTCGAGTGCCGACTGGATGGAGCGCAACCTCGACAAGCGCGTCGAGACCTGCTTCCCGGTGGAAGGCAAGAAGTTGATTCTGCGTGTGAAGAAGGAGCTGGAAAGCTACCTGACCGACAACACCCACAGCTGGCTGTTGCAGTCGGACGGGCGTTACGTGCGCAGCACGCCGACCGGTAATCAGAACCCGCGAAGCGCCCAGGCGACCCTTTTGGAGCGCCTGAGCAACCCGGTCCTCAGCGTACGCTGAAGACGATGCCGACTCGGGTCAGCCACTCCGCTTCCAGCGCGAAGTCGGCCTGAGTCAGCTGATTGTTTTCCAGCCAGCCTTTCGGGAATTCGGCGTCCAGATTCGGGCCGTCGGCACGCAACGTCACACGCGGCATCTCCTGGGTGCCGCGAATGTGGTGAAACAGAATCGCAAAGCGCAACAGCACGCACAGGCGAATCAGCTTGATGCCTTCAGCGCCGAAATCGGCGAACTTGTCCTTGGGAATGTTACGGCGATGACCGCGCACCAGCAGTGCGAGCATTTGCTGGTCTTCGCGTGAGAAGCCGGCAAGGTCGGAGTGCTCGATCAGGTACGCGCCGTGCTTGTGGTAGTGATAGTGGGCGATGTCCAGGCCGATCTCGTGCACCTTGGCCGCCCAGCTCAGCAGTTCGGCATAACTCTCGTGCTGCAATTCCCAGCTCTCGGCAACCTGCTCCAGCGCATGCAGCGCCTTGGCTTCGACGCGTGCAGCCTGTTCCAGATCGACGTGATAACGCTCCATCAACGAGCTGAGTGTGCGTTCACGTACGTCTTCATGATGGTGGCGACCCATCAGGTCGTACAGCACGCCTTCACGCAGGGCACCTTCGCAGTGATCCATGCGCTTGAGTTCGAGGGCGTCGAAGATGGCTTCCAGAATCGCCAGGCCTGCGGGAAAAATGGCGCGACGGTCGGGCTTGATGCCATCGAAGTCGATCTTGTCCACGTCACCCAGCTTGAACAGCTTGCGCTTGAGCCAGGCCAGCCCTTCGGCGTTGACCTCGCCAGCGCCGTAACCATTGGCCTTGAGCGCCAGACCGATAGCACGAATGGTGCCTGACGAGCCGATCGCTTCATCCCACTTGAGGCGATGCAGCGCGTGTTCAATGCTCATGATTTCCAGGCGCGCAGCGGTGTACGCCTGAGCGTAACGGGCCGGTGTCACCTTGCCGTCGCGGAAGTAGCGCTGGGTAAAACTCACGCAGCCCATCTGCAGGCTTTCCCGCAGCAGCGGTTCGAAGCGCTGGCCGATGATGAATTCGGTACTGCCGCCGCCGATGTCGGCGACCAGACGTTTGCCCGGGGTGTCGGCCAGCGTGTGGGAGACGCCCAGGTAAATGAGGCGCGCCTCTTCGCGGCCGGAAATCACTTCCACCGGGTGGCCGAGAATTTCTTCGGCGCGGTGAATGAAGTCGTTGCGGTTACGCGCCTCGCGCAGGGCATTGGTGCCCACGATGCGCACCGCACCGGGCGGCAGCCCGTTGATCAACTGGGCGAAACGTTTCAGGCAGTCGAGACCGCGCTGCATGGATTCTTCGGTCAGCTGGCGCTCTTCGTCGATGCCAGCGGCCAACTGCACCTTCTCGCCCAGGCGCTCAAGAATGCGAATCTCGCCCTGATTGGCTTTTGCCACAACCATATGAAAGCTGTTGGAGCCCAGGTCGATAGCGGCGATCAGTGAAAAATTCTTGGGTGTTGAGTGCGGCATGGTCAGGAAATCCGGTTCGATAACCGGACCATCGTGCCACGATCCATGCCTGCCGCCAACGCGAAGCTGTTCAGGCACCGGAAATACCCGGTATTACTCGCGCGCGTGGCGTATGGCTATCAATGCCATGTGACGCAGAGCGTCACCAAAATGCATTGCCACGCTAAAGCGTGCGGAACGAGAGGTATCCCTAAGAACGCCATTTTGTCTATGCGCCGCGCTCAGCGTAATACACAGTCTTCGTGGGAGCGAGCTTGCTCGCGAAGAGGCCGGTGCAGCCCCCGGAGATATGGCGTTTGGACCAACGCCTTCGTGAGCAAGCTCACTCCCACCAGGATTTCTGTCCAGCCCGATACAGCATGTAGCTGTGACGCGGAGCGTCACGAAATGCATTCCCACGCGGAGCGTGAGGAACGATAAGTGCCCGCAACATGCTCCGCGCTCAGCGTAATACACAGTCTTCGTGGGAGCGAGCTTGCTCGCGAAGAGGCCGGTGCAGCCCCCGGAGATATGGTGTTTGGACCAACGCCTTCGTGAGCAAGCTCACTCCCACAAAGATTTCTGTCCAGCCAGACACTGCCGCTTCAGCCCTTTTCCAGGCTCTTCGGGGTTTGTGTATAACGCTGATCGCTTCGCGTGGACATGCTGTTCCGGACGCTCTGCGTTCAGCGTCAGGCGTGCTCCACTGTGCCGATGAAGTTCGCCAGTTCCGGGGTTTTCGGGTTGGCAAAGAGTTCTTTCGGGTCGCCCACTTCGTGCACCTTGCCCTGGTGCATGAACACCAGCTTGTCGCCCACTTCACGCGCGAAACGCATTTCGTGGGTGACCATGATCAGGGTCATGCCATCGGCTGCCAGTTGGCGGACCACGCTGAGCACTTCGTTGACCAGCTCCGGATCCAGCGCCGAGGTGATTTCGTCGCACAGCAGTACCTTGGGCGACATCGCCAGCGCGCGGGCAATCGCCACGCGTTGCTGCTGACCACCGGACAGGCGATCCGGGAAGGCGTCGAACTTCTCGCCCAGGCCGACGCGTTCGAGCATCTTCCTCGCCAGTTTGGCGGCCTCGGCCTTAGGCACTTTCTGCACGACCTGCGGCGCCAGCATGACGTTCTCGCCCACGCTCAGGTGCGGGAACAGGTTGAACTGCTGGAACACCATGCCGACCTTCTGGCGCAGCGTGCGCAGGTCGGCGCGTGCGGCGTCCAGGTATTCGCCATCGACCTCGATCACGCCATCGTTGATCGACTCCAGACCGTTGAGCGTGCGCAACAGGGTGCTTTTGCCCGAGCCGCTGCGACCGATGATCGCCACGACCTGGCCTTCTTCGACCGATAGATCGATGCCTTTGAGCACGTGATGATCGCCATAGTATTTATGCAGGGCGGAAATTCTAAGCAGAGGCATGCAGTCTCCTTTCCAGATGGCGCGCGCACAGCGACAAGGGGTAACACAGGATGAAGTAGCCCAGAGCAACGAAGCCATAGACCATGAAAGGTTCGAACGTAGCGTTGGCCAGCATGCTGCCGGTCTTGGTCAGTTCGGTGAAGCCGATGATCGACGTCACCGCTGTGCCTTTGACCACTTGCACGGAAAAGCCGACCGTCGGCGCGACCGCGATGCGCAGCGCCTGCGGCAGAATCACATAGCGCATCTGCTCGAACGGGGTCAGCGCCAGGCTCGCGGATGCTTCCCACTGGCCCTTGGAGATTGATTCGACGCAGCCACGCCAGATCTCCGCAAGGTAAGCGCTGGTAAACAGCGTCAAGGCCAGTGCCGCCGCCGCCCAGGGCGAAATGTTCAGGCCCATCAGGGCGACACCGAAGAACACCAGAAACAGCTGCATCAACAGCGGCGTGCCCTGAAACAGTTCTATATAGAGTTTCGCGGTCACGCGCGGGCCGGATTTTTCCGAGGTGCGCATGCCCATGATCAGCAAGCCGATCAGCCCGCCGCCGATGAACGCCACCAGCGACAAGGCCACGGTCCATTGCAGGCCGATCAGCAGGTTGCGCACGATGTCCCAGAGGGTGAAATCCATCAGCGGTTCCTCGAGATGTAGCGACGTCCGATCCAGGCCAGCAGTTGCCGGATCAACAGCGCCATGGCCAGGTAGATCAGCGTGGTCACGATGTAGGTTTCGAACGAGCGGAAGTTGCGTGACTGAATGAAGTTGGCAAAGAAGCTCAGCTCTTCAGTGGCAATCTGCGAGCAGACTGCCGAGCCGAGCATGACGATGATGATCTGGCTGCTCAGTGCCGGCCAGACCTTGCCCAGCGCCGGAACCAGCACCACGTGGCGAAAGGCTTCGTAGCGACTCATCGCCAGCGCAGCCGATGCTTCAAGCTGGCCCTTGGGAATCGCCTGGATACCCGCCCGCACGATTTCGGTCGAGTAGGCACCCAGGTTGATAACCATCGCCAGCACCGCTGCCTGCCATTCCGTGATCTGCACGCCCAGCGACGGCAGACCGAAGAAAATGAAGAACAGCTGGACCAGAAACGGTGTATTGCGGATCAGCTCGACATAGATGGCGAAGATCGTCGCAAAGGGCTGGATCTTCCAGGCCCTCACGACGGCACCGACAATGCCAAGGCTGACACCGAGCAAGGTGCCTATAGCGGTCAGTTCCAGCGTGAACAGAGCCCCACGCAACAGCACGTCGAGGTTCTGCAGGACCGGTGTGAAGTCGAAGTGATAAGCCATGGGTGAATCCTGTGACCGAAAAAAGCAGTGATCAGAGATCGGCGGGTAGCGGGTCCTTCAGCCATTTCTGTGACGCTTTTTCCAGCGTACCGTCAGCCTTGGCAGCGTTCAGAATCTCGTTGACCTTGCCCAGCAGTTCCGGCTGACCTTTGTTCACGCCAACGTACACCGGCGAGTCCTTGAGTTTCACTTTCATCGCCGGAATGCGCTTGGGATTGCGCTCACTGATGGCGACCATCACCACGTTGCCGCTGGCGATCAGGTCAGTCTGGCCAGCGAGATAGGCCGCGATGGTCGAGTTGTTGTCTTCAAAGCGCTTGATGGTCGCGCCCTCGGGAGCAACGTTCGACAGCTCGATATCCTCGATCGCGCCACGGGTCACGCTGATAGTCTTGCCTTTCAGGTCAGCGATGTCCTTGACCGGCGAATCAGGTGGGCCGAATACCGCCAGATAGAAAGGTGCGTAGGCGCGCGAGAAGTCGATGACTTTCTCGCGATCCGGGTTCTTGCCCAGGCTGGAGATCACCAGGTCGACCTTGCCGGTGGTCAGGAACGGAATGCGGTTGGTGCTGTTGACCGGGGTCAGCTCCAGCTTGACCTTCAGCTTGTCAGCCAGCAGCTGTGCAGTATCGATGTCCAGGCCGCGCGGCTTCATGTCCGGGCCGACCGAGCCGAATGGCGGGAAGTCCTGCGGAACGGCTACCTTGAGGGTGCCGCGCGCTACAACGTCGTCCAGGCCGTTGGCGTGGGCGGGTGTCTGGCTCAGCATCAGACTGGCAAACAATGCAGTAAGCAGGGCGCTGTAACGCTTGGTCATATGAAGTCTCCGGGCGAAACGAAAGGTGTTGGCCTGTCTCCAGTGCACAGCGCATGCCATTCGCTCTTGAGCTGCCATGAATAAGGGTTTGCAGCGTGTTTATGGTCTTACTGGTCTGACCAGTTGAGCGGCGCCGCGCCCTGCTTTGGCGCGCTTTAAAGCCTTGCCGCCCCAGGGCTGGGCGTCGCTTGCCGAATGTTCGAGATGGGGATAAAAGGGATTTTTACTGGACTGACTGGCCTGAACAGTGATGCCGCACACTTCACTCGCAGTACCCGAATCAGCCCTCCGGGCCATTCGCAAATTGATCGCCGAGCAAGGGTACAAGCCCGGCGAAAGCCTGCCGTCGCAACGCGATCTGGCGGTATTGCTGGGGGTCAGTCGTGCGTCCTTGCGTGAAGCCTTGTCGTCGCTCAGCGCACTCGGAGTGGTCAGTGTCCAGCCCGGCAAAGGCGTCTTCGTGCAGTCGATTTCTGAACCAGAACAGCGCACGGGTGGTTTTTCCTGGCCTTATGAAGCTCAGGTTTCCCCGGCCGACACTTTTCAGTTGCGCTATGCACTGGAAGGTTTCGCTGCAGGCATGGCCGCCGTGACCCTGACCGCCGACGAGCGCGATGTACTGGAGGACAACGTCGAAGCCATGCGCCTGGAATTGCGGGCCGGTGACTTCGAGGCTGCGGCGCGGCTGGACTTCGAGTTTCATCGGCACATTCTGGCCGCCAGCGGCAATCAGGCGATGCTCGGGATCGTGACTGCCGGGGCCGACATCTTCCTGGAAAGCCAGAAGATGCCGTTCATCCGGGCGGCCAGGGTCATGGAGACCTGGCAGGAGCACCGCAAGATCCTTCGCGCGCTGGCCCGACATGCGTCAGGGCCTGCGCAAAAGGCCATGCAGGACCATATTCGTGGCGCGGCACTGCGCACCGGCATCGTCTTCGTTTCACCCGCGAACTGAGCTACTGCCATAACCTCAGTCATGTTCTACGATAGCAAGACTCAATGAAGCTTCGCTTCCTGAATAGCATAAGGACCGCTATGATGAGCGTCGTTTTTAGCCTATGACCTCGGAGACTTCCATGAGTAGCGACCTTATCAAACACGTCACCGACGGCACCTTTGACGCCGAAGTACTCGAGGCTCAGGGTCCTGTGCTTGTTGACTATTGGGCTGAATGGTGTGGCCCTTGCAAAATGATTGCCCCGGTTCTGGACGAAATCGCCAGCACCTACAAAGGCAGGCTGACGGTTGCGAAGTTGAACATCGATCAAAACCCGGACACTCCTGCCAAGCATGGTGTTCGTGGTATTCCTACGCTGATGCTGTTCAAGGGCGGCAATGTGGAAGCGACCAAAGTTGGTGCGCTGTCGAAGTCGCAGCTGACTGCGTTTCTCGAAGGAAACGGTATCGACCTTCCTAAACCTGTTTGAGACGTTTCAAAGCCCCGCAAAATGCGGGGTTTTTTTCGGGTGTCGTACTAGACGCCTGGAAAATCAGGTGGTACATTCGGCCCCGCAACGGCTTCTCCGTTGCCCCCTGCTAGCCGTCGCCGACGCTCTCCTTTCGATTTAGTACGCGATCCTGTCGCCTTTTCTGCGGCGCGGCCTCATTAAGCCAAAAGCTTAATTTCCCCCTCCATACATGATTACGTCATTCCCCATATGAACCTGACTGAACTCAAGCAAAAGCCGATTACCGAATTGCTCGAAATGGCCGAACAGGCTGGCATCGAGAATATGGCCCGTTCGCGCAAGCAGGACGTCATTTTCTCCCTGCTCAAACGGCACGCCAAAAGTGGCGAGGAAATATCCGGTGATGGCGTGCTGGAGATTCTCCAGGACGGCTTCGGTTTCCTGCGCTCTGCAGATGCTTCCTACCTGGCCGGCCCGGATGACATCTATGTCTCCCCCAGCCAGATCCGCCGCTTCAACCTGCGTACCGGCGATACCATCGTTGGCAAGATCCGTCCACCCAAGGAAGGCGAGCGTTATTTCGCTCTGCTCAAGGTCGACACGATCAACTACGACCGTCCGGAAAACGCCAAGAACAAGATTCTGTTCGAAAACCTGACGCCGTTGTTCCCGACGATTCGCATGAAGATGGAAGCCGGTAACGGTTCCACCGAAGACCTGACCGGTCGTGTGATCGATCTGTGCGCACCGATCGGTAAGGGCCAGCGTGGTCTGATCGTTGCTCCGCCGAAGGCGGGCAAGACCATCATGCTGCAGAACATCGCGTCGAACATCACGCGTAACAACCCGGAAGTGCATCTGATCGTTCTGCTGATCGACGAGCGCCCGGAAGAAGTGACCGAGATGCAGCGCACCGTGCGCGGCGAAGTGGTCGCCTCGACGTTCGACGAGCCGCCAACCCGTCACGTACAGGTTGCCGAAATGGTGATCGAGAAGGCCAAGCGCCTGGTCGAGCACAAGAAAGACGTCGTTATCCTGCTCGACTCCATCACCCGTCTGGCCCGTGCCTACAACACCGTCATCCCGAGCTCCGGCAAGGTATTGACCGGTGGTGTCGACGCTCACGCACTCGAGAAGCCAAAGCGTTTCTTCGGTGCTGCGCGTAACATCGAAGAAGGCGGCTCGTTGACCATCATCGCCACCGCACTGGTTGAAACCGGTTCGAAGATGGATGAAGTGATCTACGAAGAGTTCAAGGGTACCGGCAACATGGAGCTGCCTCTGGATCGCAAGATCGCAGAGAAGCGCGTGTTCCCGGCCATCAACATCAACCGCTCCGGCACACGCCGTGAAGAGCTGTTGACCGCTGATGACGAGCTGCAGCGCATGTGGATCCTGCGCAAGCTGCTGCACCCGATGGACGAAGTCGCGGCTATCGAGTTTCTCATCGACAAGCTCAAGCAGACCAAGACCAACGACGAGTTCTTCCTGTCCATGAAACGCAAGTAACTGGCAGGCTGAAACAAAAAATGGTGTCCTTCGGGGCACCATTTTTTTTGCCTGCATGCCGCCGATTAGCTGCCTTGACGTGCTGGAGCAGGTACGATGTGCGTCTATTGGATAAATGGCCGGGTTAATGAAATTCAAAGATCTTAGGGATTTCGTGCAGCAGCTTGAGCAGCGCGGAGAGTTGAAACGCATTCAGATGCCGATCTCGCCTGTGCTGGAAATGACTGAAATCTGTGACCGTACCTTGCGTGCCAAGGGCCCGGCGCTGTTATTCGAAAAACCGGTTGGCTTTGATATCCCGGTGCTGGGCAACCTGTTCGGCACGCCAGAGCGCGTCGCCATGGGCATGGGCGCCGAAGCGGTCAGTGAGCTGCGTGAAATCGGCAAGCTGCTGGCGTTCCTCAAAGAGCCCGAGCCACCCAAGGGCCTGAAGGATGCGTGGTCCAAGCTGCCGATCTTCCGCAAGGTCATCGCCATGGCACCGAAGGTCGTCAAGGATGCGCCTTGCCAGGAGGTCGTCATCGAAGGCGATGACGTCGACCTCGGCATGCTGCCTGTACAGACCTGCTGGCCGGGCGATGTCGCGCCGCTGATCACCTGGGGCCTGACGGTCACCAAAGGCCCGAACAAGGAGCGCCAGAACCTCGGCATCTATCGCCAGCAGGTCATCGGTCGCAACAAGATCATCATGCGCTGGCTCAGCCACCGCGGCGGCGCGCTGGACTTCCGCGACTGGTGCGCCAAGCACCCCGGCGAGCCTTATCCGGTGGCCGTCGCACTGGGCGCGGACCCGGCGACCATTCTCGGTGCCGTGACGCCTGTACCGGACAGTCTGTCCGAATATGCCTTTGCCGGGCTGCTGCGTGGCTCGCGCACCGAACTGATCAAATGCCGTGGCAGCAATCTGCAAGTTCCGGCCAGCGCCGAGATCGTGCTTGAGGGTGTGATTCATCCGGGCGAGATGGCCGACGAAGGGCCTTACGGCGACCACACCGGTTATTACAACGAAGTCGACAGCTTTCCGGTGCTGACCGTCGAGCGTATCACGCACCGTATCAAGCCGATCTACCACAGCACCTACACCGGTCGTCCACCTGATGAGCCGGCGATTCTGGGCGTCGCGCTGAACGAAGTGTTCGTGCCGATTCTGCAAAAGCAGTTTCCGGAGATCGTCGATTTCTACCTGCCGCCCGAGGGTTGCTCGTACCGCATGGCGGTGGTGACCATCAAGAAACAGTATCCCGGCCATGCCAAGCGCGTGATGCTGGGTGTCTGGTCGTTCTTGCGCCAGTTCATGTACACCAAATTCGTGATCGTCACCGACGACGATATCAATGCGCGGGACTGGAACGACGTGATCTGGGCCATCACCACGCGCATGGACCCCAAGCGCGACACGGTCATGATCGACAACACGCCCATCGATTACCTCGATTTCGCCTCGCCGGTGTCCGGCCTGGGTTCGAAAATGGGGTTGGATGCCACGAACAAATGGCCAGGTGAGACCAGCCGCGAGTGGGGCAGGGCGATCGTCAAGGACGAAGCCACCACACGCCGGGTGGACGAAATCTGGACTCAGTTGGGAATAGACTGATGCGCGTAACCTTGCAGCCATCAGGTGCGGTGCTGGAAACCCTGCCGGGCGAGCGGATACTCGATGCGGCACAACGCCTGGGTTACGAGTGCCCGCAGAGCTGTCGCAATGGCAACTGCCATGTCTGCTCGGCCCTGCTGGTCGAAGGCCGGGTGATGCAGTCAGGGCAGACACTTGATCACGGCGAAATTCATACCTGTGTGGCCGAGCCGCTGACAGAGTGCTTGGTGCTGTGGGATGGCGTGCTGGCCAAGGGTGAACTGCCGGTGCGCAGTTTTGCCTGCCAATTGAGCGAATGCGTCGAGGTGGGTGGCGATGTCTGGCGGGTCGGCCTGCGCGCCCCGGCCGGCAAGCCGCCGCGTTATCATGCCGGGCAGTACCTGATGATCGAGCGCGAGAACGGCGAGAAGTCGGCGTTCTCCATCGCGTCGGCGCCGCACAGCGGTCGCGACCTGGAACTGCACGTGCTGGCTCGTGAAGACAGTGCGCGCAGCCTGATCGAACAACTGCAACGCAACCGCATGGCGCGGGTCGAGCTGCCGTTTGGCGACACCCACCTCGCCGAGCTGCCGGACGGGCCGCTGGTGCTGATCGCGGCCGGTACGGGCATGGCGCAAATGAACAGTTTGTTGGAACACTGTCGCTCCACAGGCTTCAGTCATCCTGTGCACCTGTATTGGGGCGTGCGTCGTCCCGAGGATTTCTACCAGGTCAGCCATTGGGATGAGTGGGCGAAACTGCCGAACCTGTTCCTGCACAAGGTCGTCAGCGACCTGTGCGGTTGGGAGGGGCGTTGCGGTCTGCTGCACGAGGCGGTTTGCGAGGACATCAAGGACCTGTCGGCCGTTCACGTCTACGCCAGCGGCTCGCCTGCGATGATCTACGGAACCCTGGACGCCCTGGTTGACGCCGGAATGGATGCACATCAGATGCGCGCAGACGTATTCGCCTACGCACCGCGTCCGTAATGCCGGACTGACGGCTGCAGGAGTGGAGTGTAAATTGCTTTAACTGATTACAACCGATGGCGATGCCTGTTCGTCGCCAGGCAACTTTTAGTAGAGGCAGGCCCTTGGCCTGTGGCAACAACCGAACCACGACACCCTGATGCCGCTCAACCACGAGCGAGTCGGCGGGGCTCGGTAAAACTGGCAGTCAGACTGTCAGGGAGGCAAATGGAGAATCCAATCAACGAGTTGGCCGCTGCAGTGCACGACGGTCTTGGCCTGACGTATCCGCCCGTTATCGATATGGGCCCACAGCTTACCCGCGAGCAACTGCTCGCATCCATGAACGCCACCATGCGTCGTCACAAGGGCGGCCCGGTCTGGCTGTTCGCCTATGGTTCACTGATCTGGCGTCCCGAGTGCACCGCCGTGGAGAGCCAGCGCGCCCGAGTGCACGGTTATCACCGCGGACTTTACCTCTGGTCGCACGAACACCGTGGCACGCCGGAAGTGCCGGGGCTGGTATTCGGTCTGGACCGTGGCGGTTCATGCACCGGCTTCGCTTATCGTCTGCCGGATGAATGCCTGGAAAAATCACTGCTGGCCTTGTGGGAGCGCGAGATGCCGTACCCCTCGTATCGCCCGCACTGGCTCAATTGTCGCCTTGAAGATGGCCGGAAGGTACAGGCCCTGGGCTTTGTGCTGGAGCGGCATCTGCCCAGCTACGCAGGCAACCTGCCGGACAGCGTGCTGAGCCAGGTGCTCGCCAGCGCCAGAGGGCGCTATGGAACCACCCGCGAGTACGTCGAGCAGACCGCCAAGGCCCTGCGTAGCCACGCCATGCCAGACCTGAATCTGGAGGCGCGGCTCAAGCGCTGCAAGTCAGAGACTGCCTGATCAGCCTTTGGTGTCGCGAGATGTGCTGGCGACCTGTTTGTGCCGCAGCGTCGGCGCAAGGAACACCATCGCCAGAATGCACGCGCCGATCAACAGCACGAAGCCGCCATCCCAGCCGAAGTGGTCAACCGTGTAGCCCATCGCTGCGCTGGCCGCGACCGACCCGCCCAGATAGCCGAACAGCCCGGTAAAGCCGGCGGCCGTGCCTGCTGCCTTCTTCGGTGCCAGTTCCAGCGCCTGCAGGCCGATCAGCATCACCGGTCCGTAGATCAGGAAACCGATGGACACCAGCGCGATCATGTCGACGGTCGGATTGCCTTCAGGGTTCAGCCAGTACACCAGCGTGGCGATGGTCACCAGAAACATGAACACCATGCCGGTCAGGCCGCGATTGCCCTTGAAGATCTTGTCCGACATCCAGCCGCACAGCAGCGTGCCCGGAATGCCCGCCCACTCGTACAGAAAGTAAGCCCAGGAGGTCTTGTCGACCGTGAAGTGTTTGGCTTCTTTGAGATAGGTCGGTGCCCAGTCCAGCACGCCGTAGCGCAGCAGGTAAACGAACACGTTGGCCATGGCGATGTACCACAGGAACTTGTTGCGCAGCACGTACTTGACGAAGATCTCCCGGGCGCTGAATTCTTCCTCGTGGCTGGCATCGTAGCCTTCCGGGTAATCGTTCTTGTAGTGCTCGATCGGTGGCAGGCCGACCGATTGCGGGGTGTCACGCATGGTCGCGAAGGCGAACACCGCGACCAGCAACGCAACCGCCGCCGGCACGTAGAACGCCGCATGCCAGTCGTTGGTCCAGCCCATGCCAAGCAGGAACAGCGGGCCGATCAGGCCGCCGCCGACGTTGTGCGCCACGTTCCACACCGACACCACGCCGCCGCGCTCTTTCTGCGACCACCAGTGAACCATTGTCCGCCCGCTCGGCGGCCAGCCCATGCCCTGTGCCCAGCCATTGATGAACAGCAGCACGAACATGATCGTGACACTGGACGTCGCCCACGGCGCGAAGCCGAAGATGAACATGATCCCGGCCGACACCAGCAGGCCGAACGGCAGGAAGTAACGCGGGTTGGAGCGATCCGAAACGATGCCCATGAGGAATTTCGACAAGCCGTAGGCAATGGCAATGGCAGACATCGCCACGCCCAGCTGGCCACGCGTGTAGCCTTCGTCGATCAGATACGGCATCGCCAGCGAGAAATTCTTGCGCAGCAGGTAGTAACCCGCATAGCCGATAAAGATGCCTGCGAAGATCTGCCAGCGCAGACGGCGATAGGTGCTGTCGACCTTTTCTTCGGGAAGGGGTGCCTGATGCCTGGCAGGACGGAAAAACCCAAACATGGAGAAGCTCCTGATTATTGTTGTTTTTGCGAATGCGAATATTACATTTTCATTACAGAAAAAAGCAGTGCCTTCGGGCTGATTCTTTGTAGGAAATGCAGGCAATCAGCTGTTGTTTTACGAACATTGCGTAAATGTTTACAGGTGTTTCAAGTATTTGGGATGGATCCTACAGGCGTATCGGAAGTCGTGTGCTGACTGATGTGTCGGCAGGTTCATACCATCGTCATCACCGCGCCCTGGAGGTGCACCACGACGATGAGCCCCTACAACAATGAGAATGACCGCGTTCATGATTACCGCAGCACTGGCCGCTCACGTCGGCGCTGCAGAGCCATTTCTGGTGCCGATATACACGCCGACACCGGTTTTTCCGCCTGAGCTGGTCAAGACCCGCTATGCAGGCAAAGTCCGCGCCCAGTTGTGGATCAAGTCCGATGGGCAGGTTCGTGAAGTCCGGGCCGTCGAGAGCGGGCATCCGCAGCTCGCCGCAGCGGTGGAGCAGGCACTCCGCCAATGGCGCTATAAACCCTGGGTCGGAACAGTCGGCGCGCCGCCCATGACCACGATCACCGTGCCCGTCATTTTTGGTTCCACGGCTATCGGCGCTTCAACACCGAAGTGACCGTGGGCCTGGGAAACATCCGCTGCGGCTACCTGAACCACGAAGTGAAATCCGCCCGCCAGGACTATCCCAAGGAACCACTGAGTAAGGTCGACGTGTTCTGGTACACCGGGCAGGCGCTGTTCGGCAGCCATGTTGCCCACCTGCGCAGCGAGCCCCAACGCCAGGTCCTGCTTGAGCAACTGGGCGCCGCGATACCGATGATGGTCAGCAATTGCCGAAGCAATCCCGATCGTCTGTACGGCGATTATCTGCCAGCGCCGATCAAGGCGTTGATCGTCGGGCTGGCCGAGCAAGCGGAGGGCAGCGAATGAGCTGCGTGCTGGGTTGCATGATGCTTACGGGGTTGCTTTCGGCGGGGGGAGCACAGGCGTTGCCGTCTTATCCTGTGCCCTTGCACATGCCTGAGCCGGGCTATCCGACATCGATGCTTCGTTCCTCCGTAAAACGCAGTGTCAGTATCAGGGTTTTCATTCAGGCCGATGGAGGCGTGCGCTTCCTCGAAGTGCTGGGCGCGCCCGATCCTAGGCTCATCAGCCTGACCCGAAGTGCTGTCGAACAGTGGGTCTTCGAACCCTGGCAGCCGTCTGCTTCTCATCCCGAGGGCGAAGCAGTTACGGTCACGTTCAATTTCACGGGGCGGCCACATACCAACCCGCCGCTGGCAGCCAATGTCGAGCTGAAGCAGGTGTTGTGCTGGCAGCTGAATACGGAAATGTTCGAGGGACGCAAATGGCGCAAGGACGTCAAGCCGGATGCGCTGATGCGGACAGAACTGTACCTGTCGAGCAGTCCGGTCATAGAGCAGTTTCTCACACCGGACGAGCGTCAGGCCCTGGTTCTTGAGCTGCTGGAAGCGACGCCGGGCATCGTCGCTCAATGCCAAAAAAATCCGATGCGCAGGTATGTTGATTATTTGCCGGAGAATGTGAGGAAGGCGTTGTAAGGGTTGAGCGGTATTGATTACGGACATCGTGAGCGCCGCGTACTTGTGGGAGTGAGCTTGCTCACGAAGGGGCCGGTACAGCCGACGGATATCTCTCGTTTCGCACGCGTCAGCGGGAGCGCCTTTCTTAAGGCTCCGCGTCACCATTCGCTCCATGAGCCACATTCAAGATTGGACGTAAAGTCTCCAGAAAAGCATGAGCGGGCATGGCAACGAAAATGTTTGTTGCCCTGTGAATACGCCTTCGCGAGCAAGCTCGCTCCCACAGTTCAGGTAATCCTCCTGCTTTTGAGTGAGTTTCAGTCTGGAGGTCTGAACCGGATATCGTCGTCAGTTACCAAATGATCCGACCTTCAGGTAGGTGGATTATTTGCCGGAGAATGTCAGATCTATCGTGTGGTGCCGGTGTCAAAGCAGTGCTGACTTGACCCGGCACCTCCAGCGAAATGATCAGTGAACAGTGCTCATATTTTGAATCGCTTCAAGCTGACTCATGTCGAGCGCTCCGTGAGCGCTGATCGTATTCGAGAAGTCGGTGATCGCGATTTCGATAGTGCCTCTCAGCACCTTGATTGCATTATCGATTTCTCGCGACGTCTCAGGCCCGAACGTTACCTCAATCACTCGGAGGGATTCGGCCTCTGTAGCGCGAGCTTCCTCGGCATTGCGTAGGGCCAACGCATGCTCGGCCTCTTCAACCTGACGCTGTGCAAGCCGGAACGCTGCCTCTATGGCTCGCTGCTGCGCAGCCTGTTCTTCCGCGAGTCGGCGAGCCGCCTCTTCCGCCTCGGCTCGCGCGCGCGCTTCTTCTTCGGCTTGGCGTTGTGCGGCTTCTTGGGCTTGACGGTTTGCAGCCTCCGTAGCAAGACGCTCAAGATACTGCCGGTTCTGCTCTTTAATTCGCGCGTGTAACGATTCGAGGTTGGCCTTGAGTTCGTTTAGAAAACGAATACTTTCCATCTGAAACTGCGCATATACCGTCATCGAGAAAAAGTCGATGGGTGTGACACCAGTAAGAGAGCCCAGCCGTGCGTGCATCTCAATATCCGATTTCGTCCAGCGAGCATCGCCCAACGCAGTGGGGATGTTGTCAATATGATCCTGCCGCAGTGGGGCACGCTTGTTTGCAATCAAATGATTGATTGCTTGTAGGTGTCGATCAGTTATTTCGATGTATTCCAGTGTGCTCCAATCGCCAACTTGAGTAGCAAGTTCCACTTGCAGGATGTCAGGCAGTTGTTGCAAGTGATGGCGTAATTCTTCCATGGGTGATTTCCTTATATAAATCTATCGCGTAGCCTGTTGGGACGTCAGCTTTTAAATCCGGGCTTGCCATTTTGAGCTCGCCATTCTTTGATTACCTTCAGAACTCCTTCGGGGCTGTCCTCTTGGCCTTCCTCTGGATAAAATATTACGTCCGACTGTGCGGGGTGTTCGGTCACTTTAATGAAATGCTGCAACAATACGTCGACATATGCCCCATATTCTTTCCCTTCAAGCTTGTTGCGCTCGGGAGAGAACTCCCTCAAAAAATCAAGAAACTCTTCTTCAGTGTAATCTTCAATTTTTTCTTTCATAATCATTGTGAACGGTTCCTATGATGCTCTATATGTTGTTTTGGTGTCATGATGACTAAATTGTCTACGTCATACACCGCCCCGCCGTTTGCAATTTCTTCCTTGTGATGAATCTCGAATTTCGTACGCTGTCCTACCTGATCTTCTAATTTTGGATGTGGTGCGTTACCGGCCTTCATTAATTGCAGGTTCCGCTGACTAAACTGTTGACTGATTTCTGAGTCATTCGCCACAGCTTTCCAGATGGCTTCTCTCTGACGGCCAAAATTGCTGAAGCGTACCCCACGCAATTGATCTGCAACTTGCGAAGGAATTGGAGCCCCCTCAGCCCGAGTCCTAGCGTCTAACCAAGTGTTTGTTATGCGCTCACCATACCCACTCGCAACCCCCGGAATCGACCTCGGGTCCTTGAACAGCAGGTAGCTATTCGGCAGCCCTGAATCAATCGGCGATATGAGAATGTAATCATCAGGATCATCTCGATCAATCGCCGGGTAAGCTTCAAGCTCGGGTACAAAAGGTGTCACCACGTTGCCTGGATCTACCGGCAAAGCGGGTGGTCCTGCGGGTGAGCTTGTCGAGCTGTCCGCCGGTCGTGCTATTGGCGTCCATATCAGTGCCGGTGTCGATTCCCCGTCACGGATAAACTCGTAGGAATTGTTCTGTGCGTTATAGGTGAAAGTTCTTACGCGAACCTTGGTACCAACTTCCACACCGTCCGTAGCTACCCAGCGTGCAGCGCCGCTTGTGCCAGCTTCATCGGATGTCAGTCGATGAGGCACATCCAGCGTGCCTTTGACGCTGGCAAGGTAGTGCAGATCGATATGCGGCGGCAGGTTGAGCTGCGACAGAGGTGTGGCGATAACGGCGGGCGGCAGTTCTGCGTCGCCCAACGGTTGTGGATACATCGCCAGCAACGTAACCAGATTGCTGCCCAGTGTTCTGGTTGCAATCCTGATGAGTTGATCCTTCGCGATGTTGGTCGCGACGGTTCTGATGCCTGTTGCTGCGGTGGTGGTTGACGCGGGGGCAATAACTGACCACAGCTTGTCGATGCCAGCGGCCTGTCGTGCATCCTGACTCGCCGGTTTATTGGCCAGCGACAGTTCAGCATGGCGCATGGAAAGCGCTGCTGATTGTTCGTTGAGCAGCGTGACCGATTCGGCAAGAAGCTTTGCTTCGTAGGTCTGAGATAACGCCTGTATCCACGCTTCATGGGCCTGCTGCACACGTGGAGGATCACCCTGGCTGTAGTACACCAGATAGTTCAGGTGGTCTTTTTGTGTAGCATGGTCAAGCTCTTGACCGGTGAGACTCAGAGCCTGAGCGCGACGCTCTTCCAGTAACGGTTGTTTGATTGCAAGTAAATAGTTAACCCTGATTTTTTTCTGAAGTATCAGCTCAAGAGCCTGTTCGTCGCGTGGGGGATCAGCATTTAGATCATGACCTGACGCTATTTCTTTTTGAAGATCATTTGGCAGCGATGCAAAAGCCAGTAAGTAGTTTTGTGCCAATCCAGATTGTAACGAGGGATAGGACGCTGTCAGCGTTTCAAGAGCCTGTCGATGTGCCTGATCTTTTTCGGCCTGTGCGCGCACCTGCGCTTCAACGCGCTCTCGCTCGGCGGCTTCCGCCATTGCCCGAGCATGCGCCTCAGCTTCTAGTCTTGCGAGATGAGCCGCGTGTTCTGCCGCTTGCCGCTGGGCCAACGCATGCGCCTCTGCCTCTTGTTGCCTTAATAGACGTCTCAGCTGTTTATTAGTGATACCTCTTCGGCGACCGCGCCCTGGGCCTAGGCCGGTAGTGCTGGGTCCGCCGCCGCCACCACCGATTCCAATGCTCCAGCCTGAATTACCTCCACCACTCGCTTTATTAGCAGCTGCCTCGGCCGCTGCCCGGTCTGCGGACCCTAAGTCTGGAATAGGCCAGTATTTTACATATATATGTTTTTCTTGCTCATCTGCCATACAGTTCTCCTTATTAGCTGTATGGCGACTAATTAATCCGCTTTTTCTCCGTCATTGTGATACATAAATATTTTTTGCTTCATACTGTATTACGAGTGTTAATTAACCAAAACCACCACCTTCCCCACAGCCCTCCGTCCCCCCAACAAATCAATCGCCTCCCCAGCCCTTTCCAGCGGATAAACCGTCGACACCAGCGGCGTCAATTTCCCTTCTTCAAACCACGCAAACAACTGCTTGAAGTTCGCCGCGTTGTCTTGCGGTTGTCGCTGCGCAAACGAGCCCCAGAACACGCCGACCACCGAAGCGCCCTTGAGCAGGGTCAGGTTGACGGGCAGGTCGGGGATGCGGCCGCTGGCGAAGCCGACGACCAGCAGGCGACCGTTCCAGGCGATGCTGCGGATGGCCTGGTCGAAAAGGTCGCCGCCGACCGGGTCGTAGATCACGTCGGCGCCGTTGCCGTGGGTGAGGCGTTTGACTTCGTCCTTGAGGCTGGTTTCGCTGTAGTTGATCAGTTCGTCGGCGCCTGCGTTTCTGGCGACTTCGAGTTTTTCTGCGCTGCTGGCGGCGGCGATCACGCGTGCGCCGAGGGCTTTGCCGATTTCCACGGCGGCCAGGCCCACACCGCCGGATGCACCGAGTACCAGCAGGATTTCGCCGGGTTGCAGGCGGGCGCGTTGTGTGAGGGCGTGCATGGAGGTGCCGTAGGTCATGCTGAATGCGGCCGCCGTGGTGAATTCCATGCCCTGCGGAATCGGCAGCACGTTGTAGTGGGGCACGGCGACCTGCTCGGCAAAGCTGCCCCAGCCGGTGAGCGCCATGACGCGGTCGCCGGGTTTCAGGTGGCTGACGTTTTCTCCGACGGCGGCTATCACGCCTGCGGCCTCACCACCCGGTGAGAACGGGAAGGGTGGTTTGAACTGGTATTTACCCTCGATGATCAAGGTGTCGGGAAAGTTGACCCCGGCGGCGTGCACGTCGAGCAGAATTTCGTTCTTTTTGATCGCAGGGCCGGGGACGTCTTCGAGTACCAGTGTGCTGGCAGGACCGAAGGCTTTGCATAACAGGGCTTTCATCGGGCTATTCCTTTTCCGGTAATGGCCGATAAAGTCAGTTAAGCGGGTTCTCGGGTCAACAAGCATGGCCCTGCCTGATAAGCACACATAAGCTGTAAGCTACGTGGCAAACCGTATTAAGGAGTGGACTGTGAAAGCGTGGATTCTGATGTTGCTGGCCTTGTCATTGCCTGTCATGGCGCAAGAGGAAGCCAAGGAAGAAGGCGGCCCGCCAAAAGCGGCGTATGTCTCGCTGACGCCTCCGTTCGTGGGTAACTACGCACTCGATGGCGGCCCCAAGCTGCGTGTCTACAAGGCTGACATTGCCTTGCGTGTAACCGGTGCCGACGCCGAGGCCGCCGTGAAGCGCAATGACGCACTGATCCGCAATCAACTGGTGTCGCTGTTCACTCAGCAGACCGTCGATTCCATGAGCAGCGCCGAAGCGAAGGAAAACATTCGTCAGGAAGCCCTCAAGCAGGTTCAGCGCGTCATGAACGATGAAGAAGGCAAGCCGATTGTCGAAGACTTGCTGTTCAATAACTTCATCGTTCAATAACGGCCGTCAGCGCAATGCCAGGATCGCCGCCCATTGTTCGGCGGTCACCGGCATGACCGAGAGCCGGCTGCCTTTTTGTACCAGAGGCAGTTGCTCCAGCTGGCTTTGTTGCTTGAGATAACCCAGCCCCAGCACGTGTTTGAAGATATCCACGAACTCGACGTCGATGGCACTCCACGGATTCTTTTCCTCCGTGGCCTTGGCGTCGTGATAGTGGCTCTGGGGGTCCAGCGCGGTGGGGTCCGGATAAGCTGACCTGGCGACTTTGCCGATACCGGCGATGCCCGGTTCGGGGCAACTGGAGTGATAGAAAAAGAACTTGTCGCCCTCTGCCATGGTTCTCAGAAAATTGCGCGCCTGATAGTTGCGCACTCCGTCCCAGCGCGCTTTGCCCAGTCGTTGCAGGTCGCTGATCGAGAATTCATCAGGCTCGGACTTCATCAGCCAATAGGCCATTGTGCTCACTCCACAGACAAAAGGTTTACGGTGTTTCGAACAGTTTGATGACAAACCGACAATCGGTTCGCGCCACTATTTGCGTACTGGTTCACGTTACCGCAAAATGCCGCCCTTCAAAGTTCCACGCTGTTGCACGGCCTACACAAAACCGATGCTGACATCGTATTGATTTGCCTAAGGAGGGCAGTCAATGAAACGCAAGCCTGATTTACTCTGGATTCTGGTTATTCTGTTTGGCTTGGGTGTCGTGACAACCGGTTATGCACAGAGCTTGTGGTCCACCAAGGACGACGCTCCCGTCGAGATCACACAGCAGCAGCAAAAAGTCCCCGGCAGGCATTGAGCCCTGCCTGTACTCTGATCGTTGATGGCCTTGTTGGCTGAACGATCAGAGAGTCTGCGTCACATACCAGCCTTTATCCGATAGCGTGCCGTGCAGCGGTACATCCCAACTGGCCTGCGCCAGTCGATCCACTTTCTGACATTCATGAGCCAGCCCGAGTAACAGCGGTTTGCGCCAGGTCTTTCTGCGCGCCAGGTACGCCAGGCTGCGGTCGTAGAAACCTCCGCCCATGCCCAGGCGACCGCCTTCGTCATCGAAACCTACCAACGGCATCAGGATCAGATCGAGCGCCCAGACAGGGCGTTGCCTTGCCCGGTCGATGTGCGGCTCGGGGATGCGGAAACGGTTGGGGATGAATGTCTCGCCGGGACGCACACGCTGAAAAACCATGCGGGTGCGCGGCCAGGCATTGAGCACCGGCAGATAGGTTGCCTTGCCGCGGCGCTGTGCTTCGCGCAGCAACAGCCGCGGGTCGATCTCGCCATCCATCGGCAGGTACAGCGAAACATGTCGGGCACGCCGAAACAGCGGGTGCTGCGCCAGTTGACGGTAAATATCCCGTGCGGCTGCGCGTTGCTGGCTTTGACTCAAGGCTTTGCGTGCCTTGCGTAGCTGGCGGCGCAATTGTGGACGTGTGAGTGATTGGGCGCTGATCATGAGCAGGAGGTCATGCAGGCTGATCCGGAAAGGAGGTTGAAGCCGGAGCGGGGTCGTCGTTGCCAGACAACAGGGCTGGCAACGAACTGAATATGGACTCCCCGACGAACCGCTGTCGGTTTAGCCCTTGAACCCGAAAGTTCAAGGTGGAGATTGCAGGAGGTTTTAAGGCTTTCCGTCGAGCGGACATGCACACCAACCCCAACGTGCAACCCCCGTGGTTGTGCGTATCGGCTCAGGGACATGACCGACTGGCAAGCACTCCAGGGAGCAGCGCGAGTATACAGAAATGCCCCGCAATAATCAGCCCCGAGTTGAATCCGGTGCGCCGGGCGTGTCTGTCGCCAGCACCAGATCGACCTTGTCGAGCAGATCGCGGACCTGTTCGCGGGTCGAACCGCTGGTCTGTACGTCAGGCAGATGTTCCTTGTGCAGCAGGTCGTGAGTGATGTTCAGGGCAGCCATCACGGCGATGCGATCCGCACCGATGACTTTGCCGCTGCTGCGGATCTCACGCATCTTGCCATCCAGATAGCGGGCGGCGCTGACCAGGTTGGTGCGCTCTTCCTGAGGGCAGATGATCGAATATTCCTTGTCCAGGATCTGAACGGTAACGCTGTTGCCATTGCTCATGAGTCTTGCTCCAGGGCTTTAAGGCGCGAAATCATTGACTCGACCTTCTGCCGGGCGATTTCGTTTTTTTCAATCAGTTGGGCACGTTCCTCGCGCCAGGTCTTTTCCTGAGCTAATAAGAGTGCGTTTTGGCCTTTAAGTTGCTCGGCATACTTCAGGAGCAGCTCCACACGTTTCATCAGCGCTTGCAGGTCGGTGTCTTCCATTGTTTTCCACTGAATACTTTCTGATGAATGGCAGGGGGAGCGATGCTTGTGCTCAAGCTCGAACCGCCGTCCGGGTGATCTTGTCGCGCGGATAGTCTAGGATACAAGGCCTTCATTCTAGACATTGCGCCGTTTGGCGACTAGCTACCCATGCCCATTCAGAATTCTCCGTACAAAGCGTTCGCCACTCTGCTCAACAGTGGCGGTCACCAGGTATCTCCTGCCGAGCTGCATGGCCTGTTGCTGGGGCGCAGTTGCGCAGCTGCCGGTTTCGACAACGAAGGCTGGTTCGCCGACGCGTCGCAACTGCTGGAAACCGAGCCGCAAGACAATATCCGTCAGGCCCTCATCGGCCTGCAAGAGATGGTCAAGGGCGAGCTCACCGGCGACGACATGACCGTCGTGCTGTTGCTGCCGGGCGACGATGAACCGCTGACCGAGCGTGCTGCTGCGCTGGGCCAATGGTGTCAGGGATTTTTGATGGGCTTCGGTCTGAACATTGGTGACAAGCCGCTGGGCACCGAGGCCAAGGCTGTTCTGGAGGATCTGGCGGCGATTGCCCAGGTTCAGGACGCGCTGGAAGAGTCCGAAGACGGCGAAACCGACTACATGGAAGTCATGGAGTACATGCGTGTAGCGCCGCTGCTGCTGTTCACTGAATTCAACGAGCCGTCCGCGCCGCAACCCAAGCCTTCCCTGCACTGATAGCCGATCACTGCGACACCGGCCAGCGCTTGCCGCAGCGCGAGCCGGTGGACTCCATCAGGACGCCCGCTGCCCATGATTCAGATCCCGAAGTCCGAGTACGCCCGCCGCCGCAAGGCTCTGATGGCTCAGATGGAGCCGGACAGCATTGCCATCCTGCCCGCCGCTGCGGTTGCCATTCGCAATCGTGATGTCGAGCACGTCTATCGGCAGGACAGCGACTTTCAGTACCTGAGCGGCTTTCCCGAGCCCGAAGCGGTGGTGGTGCTGATCCCCGGTCGTGAATACGGTGAGTACGTATTGTTCTGCCGCGAGCGCAACCCCGAGCGCGAGCTGTGGGAAGGCCTTCGCGCGGGGCAGGAAGGCGCGATCCGCGAGTACGGTGCGGACGACGCGTTCCCCATCAATGACATCGATGAAATCCTGCCCGGCCTGATCGAAGGCCGGGATCGGGTGTATTCGGCGATGGGCAGCAATCCTGAATTCGACCGACACCTGATGGACTGGATCAACGTGATTCGCTCCAAGGCGCACCTCGGTGCCCAGCCGCCCAAGGAGTTCGTGGCGCTGGACCATCTGTTGCACGACATGCGCCTGTACAAGTCCGCCGCGGAAATCAAAGTCATGCGTTGCGCGGCGGATATTTCCGCGCGGGCCCATGTGCGGGCGATGCAGGCCTGCCGCGCGGGGTTGCATGAGTTCAGTCTGGAAGCCGAACTGGACTACGAGTTCCGCAAGGGCGGTTCGAAGATGCCTGCCTATGGCTCGATCGTCGCCTCGGGTCGCAACGGTTGCATCCTGCATTACCAGCAGAACGACGCGGTGCTCAGGGACGGTGATCTGGTGTTGATCGACGCGGGCTGCGAAATCGACTGCTATGCCAGCGACATCACCCGTACCTTCCCGGTGAACGGCAGGTTTTCCCCCGAACAGAAAGCCATCTACGAGCTGGTGCTCAAGTCCCAGCAGGCGGCCTTCGCGGCCATCGGGCCTGACAAACACTGGAACCAGGCACACGAGGCGACGGTCAAGGTGATTACCGCCGGGCTGGTCGAGCTGGGCCTGCTACGCGGCGATGTCCGCGAGCTGATCGAAAGCGAGGCCTACAAGATGTTTTACATGCACCGTGCCGGGCACTGGCTGGGCATGGATGTGCATGACGTCGGCGAATACAAGGTCGGCGGCGAGTGGCGCGTACTGGAGGTTGGCATGACGCTGACCGTTGAACCCGGGATTTACATATCCCCCGACAACCTGGACGTCGCGAAGAAATGGCGAGGTATTGGTGTGCGAATCGAGGATGACGTGGTTGTGACCAGGCAGGGGTGTGAAATTCTGTCCGGCGGCGTGCCCAAGACCGTCGCCGAGATCGAGGCGCTGATGGCGGCTGCACAGGAACAGGTCGTATGAGCCGCTTCAATATCGCCATCGTCGGCGGCGGATTGGTCGGTGCGAGCCTTGCGCTGTCGCTGCAGGCCGGTGCCAAGGCGCGCGGCTGGAAAATCGTGCTCATCGAGCCCTTCGCGCCGGGTGAAGCCTGGCAGCCCAGCTACGATGCGCGTTCTTCGGCACTGTCGTTCGGCTCGCGACGCATCTATGAACGGCTTGGCCTCTGGCAGCAGATTTCCCGACGCGCCGAGCCGATCCTGCAAATCCAGGTGTCGGACCGGGGTCGCTTCGGCGCCACTCGCCTGTCGGCGATCGAAGAGGGCGTTCCGGCGCTTGGCTATGTAGTCGAAAACGCCTGGCTCGGTCAGGCTCTGTGGGCCGGGCTGGATCGTGATGTGGTCAGTTGGCGTGTGCCGGCCGAGGTCAAACACATGCAGCCATTGGCCGACGGTTATCGCCTGAGCCTGAGTGACGACAGCGAGCTGGACTGCGACCTGGCGGTGCTGGCCGACGGTGGCCGTTCCAGTCTGCGCGAACAGTTGGGTATCGGGGTGCGGCAACGGCCTTACGACCAGCATGCGCTGATTGCCAATATCACGCCGAGCGAAGCTCACTGCGGGCAGGCGTTCGAACGTTTTACCGAACACGGGCCGATGGCGCTGCTGCCATTGCCGGATAACCGCTGTGCGTTGGTCTGGACGCGTCCGGGCAACGATACCCAGCGTCTGGCCGAGCTGGACGACCGCAGTTTTCTGGAAGAGCTGCAGGGCGTGTTTGGCTATCGCCTGGGCACGCTGCGTCAGGTAGGTGCCCGGCATGTCTACCCCTTGGCACTGATCGAAGCCGAAGAGCAGGTGCGCTCGCATCTGGTGATCCTGGGCAACGCGGCGCACAGTCTGCATCCGGTCGCCGGGCAGGGGTTCAATCTGTCCTTGCGCGACGCCGATGCACTGGCCGAGACGCTGCTGGACAGCGACGCGCCGCCCGGTGCGCTGCCGACGCTGCAGCTCTACCGTGAGCGCCAGCGCCAGGATCAGCAATTGACCGTGGGCTTCTCCGACAAGGTGACGCGCCTGTTCGGCAGCTCCCGGTCGGCGGTTGCCACCGGGCGTAACGTCGGGTTGCTCGGCCTGGACCTGCTGCCTGCCGCCAAGCGCTGGTTTGCCCGCCAGGCAATGGGGTTGGGGACTCGATCCGATGTGTGAATCACCCACTTTAAACACAGGGCTTCGGCCGCAAGCGAGAACGGTTTGACCATGGAAACGCGCGCAGATGTGCTGATTGTCGGAGCCGGAATGGTCGGCAGTGCCCTTGCCTTGGCATTGCAGGACAGCGGCCTTGATGTGCTGGTGGTCGACGGTGGACCGCTGAGCGTCGAACCGTTTGATCAGCAGTCGAGCTTCGAGCCGCGGGTCAGCGCCTTGTCGGCGGCCAGCCAGCGAATCCTCCAGCGGCTGGGCGTGTGGGAAGGCATCGCAGCCCGGCGCATCAGCCCGTATGCGCATATGCAGGTCTGGGACGGCAGCGGCACCGGGCAGATTCACTTCTCGGCCTCCAGCGTGCATGCCGACGTGCTCGGTCACATCATCGAGAATCGTGTGGTGCAGGACGCGTTGCTCGACCGTCTGCATGCCAGCGACATCGGCCTGCTGGCCAATGCGCGGCTTGAACAGATGCGTCACTCCGGCGATGACTGGCTGCTGACTCTGGCTGATGGTCGTCAGCTGCGCGCACCGCTGGTGGTGGCCGCCGATGGTGCCAATTCCGCCGTGCGCCGCCTGACTGAAACGCCGACGCGTGAATGGGATTACCTGCATCACGCGATCGTCACCAGCGTGCGCACCGCCGATCCCCACAGGAAAACCGCCTGGCAGCGTTTCACCGATGACGGGCCGCTGGCCTTTCTGCCACTGGAGCGTGAGGGCGAGCACTGGTGTTCCATCGTCTGGTCAGTCACACCTGCCGAAGCCGAGCGCCTGATGGTGCTGGAAGATGACCTGTTCTGCCGCGAACTGGAGCAGGCATTCGAAGGACGACTGGGCCAGGTGCTGTCTGCCGATAGCCGCCTGTGTGTGCCGCTGCGTCAGCGTCACGCCAAGCGGTACGTTGCCGGAGGATTGGCACTGATTGGTGATGCGGCCCACACCATTCACCCGCTGGCCGGGCAGGGCGTGAACCTCGGTTTTCTCGACGCCGCAGTGCTGGCGGAAGTCCTGACCCATGCCGCAAGGCGCGGCGAGCGCTGGTCTGACCTGCGCGTGCTGGGCCGCTACGAGCGCCGCCGCATGCCGCACAACCTTGCACTGATGGCGGCGATGGAGGGCTTCGAACGCCTGTTCCAGGCCGACCCGCTGCCCTTGCGCTGGTTGCGCAACACCGGCCTGAAAATGGTCAACCGCATGCCCGAAGCCAAGGCGCTGTTCGTCCGCGAGGCACTGGGTTTGTCGGGGGATCTGCCTGAACTGGCGCGGATCGAAGCACGCTAGAAACCAAAACATACCTACGCGGAGCCCAGGCGCGACGGTGTTCTTGAGAGCACTATCGTTCCTCACGCTCCAGCGTCGCGTGACGCTCTACGTAACATAATCAGTAGAGGACGCAGAGCGTCCAGAACCGCATACCCACGCGGAGCATGGGTACGATGGTGTTCTTCAGGGCGCGTTACGCTCGCGATCCCCCGGACACCTATCGTTCCTCACGCTCCAGTGTGGGAATGCCTGTCGTGACGCTCTGCGTCACATAATCAGGAGAGGACGCAGAGCGTCCAGAACGGCATACCCACGCGGAGCATGGGTACGATGGTGTTCTTCAGGGCGCGTTACGCCCGCGATCCCCCAGACACCTATCGTTCCTCACGCTCCAGTGGACTGCCCCCCGAAAGTTGGACAGTTTTAGCTCGCCGCCTGAGCCCTGTATTTTACGGGGCTCAAGCCGTTTAGCTTCAGCTTGA